>CAINDV010000867.1 GCA_903847485.1 uncultured Verrucomicrobiota bacterium | reverse complement strand
GTAGCACCCCCGGTGGGACAAACACCGTCCAACCTACCAAGATTCGGCCGGCTCGCCGCGCGCCGTTCGTAGCCCCGCCGGGCGCTCAGCCCCGCTGAGAACCCGTCACTCGCCAGTATAGAGCCTATGCGATCAAAGACCAGGCCGGTCACGTCCTTGGGCTCGTCGGTCTGCACACCGACATCACCGCGCGCCAGCAGGCGGAGCAGGCGTTGCGGGAGAGCGAGGAACGGTATCGGGATTTGTTCGAGAACTCCCCGCTGGCCAGGTTCCAATCCAGCTTGGAGGGCAAGGCCCTCGCCGTCAACTCCCAGTTTCTGCGCCTCTTCGGTCTCGCGTCGCCCGAAGAAATCTATGCGTCGGCGGACATCGCCACCGTGCTTTTCGCGGACCCGGAACGCCGGTCGGAGATCATCCGGCTGCGGGAAGAAAACCCGGAGTTGAGCGATTTTGAAAGCCGCTACCGCCGCAAAGACGGCAGCACCTTCCTCGGCCGATTGAACGTGCGGACGATTACCGACTCCGTGGGGCGGGCGGTGGCCTTTGAGGGATTCATCGAAGACATCACCGAGCGCAAGCAGGCGGAGGAAGCACTGCACCTCTACAAGATCAAACTGGAGGTGCAGAACGAGGAACTCTTCCGGTCCCAGTTGGCACTGGCCGCCGCCAAGGCGCGCTATTTCGATCTCTACGACCTGGCCCCAGTGAGCTATGTCACCGTCAACGAGTCGGGACTGATCTTGGAAGCTAACCTCACCGCCGCTACCCTGCTGGGCGTGGCGCAGAGCGAGTTAATCAGGCAACCGCTTACCCAGTTCATTTTCAAAGAGGACCAAGACCTTTACTACGGACTCCGCCTACAACTCTTGGAAACCGGAGAATCGCAGGCGTGCGACTTGCGGCTGGTGAAGCCCGGCGGCGCGCGGTTCTGGGCGCATCTGTCGGCCGCCGTGACGCAGGACAAAGATGGCCGGCCCACACTCCGCGTCGTGCTGGCCGACATCACCGAGCGCAAGCAAGCCGAGGCGGAACTCCGGGAGACTAACACCCAACTCGAAATCGCCAACGCCCGCGCCAGTGCGATGGCGGCCAAGGCGGAGTTAGCCAATGCCGCCAAGAGTGAGTTCCTCGCGAACATGAGCCATGAAATCCGCACGCCGATGAACGGCGTTATCGGCATGACCGGCCTGCTGTTAGATACCGTCCTCGACGCCGAGCAGCGCCGGTACGCCGAGACGGTCAGCGCCAGCGGCGAAGCGCTGCTTAGTCTTATCAATGACATTCTGGACTTCTCCAAGATCGAAGCGGGCAAGCTCGATTTGGAGGCGCTGGACTTTGATCTCTCGGCTATGCTGGATGACTTCGCCGGTACACTGGCCCTGCGCGCCAGCGAGAAAGGCCTCGAGCTCATCTGCGCCGCCGCGCCGGAGGTGCCCACCTGGCTCCGCGGCGACCCTGGCCGGCTGCGCCAGGTGCTGCTCACCTTAGCCGGCAACGCCATCAAGTTCACCACGCAGG
>CAINDV010000866.1 GCA_903847485.1 uncultured Verrucomicrobiota bacterium | reverse complement strand
GCCGCCAGATGCACGGCCACGGTGGACTTACCCACGCCCCCTTTCGAGTTCGTCAACGCGATGATTGTCCCCATACCTGCCCTCCCTGAAACGGCAACCCACTTGCTTACTTGCCAGCTTACTTACTGACTAACATACCAGCTTGCTGGCACGCAAGAGGACAAACAAACGGGTAAGTAAGCAGACATGCTGCCTTGCTTGCTTGCTTGGTTGTAAGCTTGCTGGCCGCTCACTGACTCTGCTCGTGACCGTGGTCCTGCCTCTGGCTTGGCTGCGAGGGTGTCTGCGCCGGGGTTTGCGACGGCTCCGGTGAGGGGGACGGCGAGGGGCTATCTGCCTGACCTTTTGTAACGTCAGCCGGATGGGTTTGCTGCCACTGCTTTTCCAGGGCGGCATCCACCGCCCGCCTTTCGTTATCCGTCACGGGGTGCTGCTTGGCCCAGGCCTGCCGCAATTGTTGGCCCAGGGCGCGCAGTTTTTCTTCGGCACTGTGATTCGGTTTAGACATGGCTCTGGTATTCTCCCTTGCCTAACAGTTCTTGGGCACGTTCCAGACAGCGATGGATCTTCATGCGCGCGGTGTCGTAAGCCATGAGATATAGGTCTGCAATCTTTTGGTAACCCAAGCCCAGCACGTAATGAAACCACAACAGATCGCGGCAGGGCGGCACGCCAAACTCCAGCAGCTTCAAGGCGTCCTCCAGATCCAGGCGCACCCCGTCCGGCAGTGGCTGCTCCGCCGCCACCGCCTCAACCACCCGCCGGATTTCCTCCACGTCCAGCGATTCCGTGGGGTGACGCTGCGCTTGCTGGTGGCACTGCTTAAGTTTGTTGCTCGCAATCCTGTAGCACCAGGCCCACACCTGCGCATCGGTCTCGCCCTGGAAGGCGGTGAGCTTCGTGGCAACCACTACCAAGGCTCGCCGCCGTCGGCCTCCCGACGCCAGGGTGCGTTGATCGAACCTGTCGAGCCTGGCACCCGATTGGCCTTCCGGCTGTGGTCCGATTCCCGCCGGGGGATTTGCCATGTTCCTTGACCATCGCGCACCCGCTTTGGACAAGACCGACCGATGGCATTGCAGCCACCGGCGTGTCCCGCTCGCCCGCATTCAACCTGCCTGGTAACTGTGGCACCAAGTGCGGCGCATTTCGGGTCTGTTTCCTCGTCCGTGTTAACGCACCCCCAGGCTCACCCGCTGCTCGGCCGTGAGAGCGCTAAGATCGAAGCCACTTAGGTCGGTTCTGCTGTCAGATTGCTGGTGCTGGGTCTTCGTGAACCGCACGTCACCAAAGATGTCGCATTCCGCTTTAGAGAAACTCCAACCAGTGCGAAACATGTCCGTGGCAACTTCCTTCCCGACCGCCTGTTCAAGTCGATTTGCCGTCCACCAACTTGATCCCTGTTCACCATCTTGGGTGGAAGCCAGTTTCCCTCCCTCCTGCTTCGTCTCCACGACCCAGTAACTTCCTGTGTCGGTTTGCCAGACGGAATCCAATCCCTGGTGGCCGCCGCGGCCAAGGTACTGCCAGTCAACTGCCGCCAGGTGCTCCAGCGTCCGAAGTTCCGCTTGATCCCCTCTCATCTTGTCTTCTGCCGCCTTGGCCTGGTCCGCAGCCTGCTTCTCTGCCTTTTCCGCCTTCTCTCTTTCGCCCTGCAGCTCCTTTTCCTTGGCGTCCGATTCCTGCCTGGTTTGCTTTTCAGCTTCCTTGCGTTGCGAGGCGTCGCGTTCTTTTTCCAAGCGGTGTTGATCCTCCAATCGCTTCGCCTCCTCTGCCGCCTTGCGATGCTCCGCCTCCAGTTCCCGTAGTTTCGCGGCTTCGGCTCGCTTCGCCTCGATCTCCTCCTTCAGGCGTACTTTTTCCGCTTCGGCTCGCTTCTCAGCCTCTTCCTTACGCTTCTCCTCCGCCTTCTCGGCTTTGCGGAGATCATCCTTTTCCTTTGCGGCCTCGCGTTCCTTCCTCTCGGCGGCTTCCTTTTCGGTGCGCGACTCTTTTTCTCGCTGTTCGGCAGCTTCCTTGAGCTTCCGCGCCTCGTCCTCCCGCTTTTCTGCTTGCTCCTTCTGTTCGCGCGCTTCTTTCTCGTGCTTTTCAGCTTCCTGACGCTTCTGTTCAGCTTCCTTGCGCTCCTTTTCCAAACGCTGCACTTCCGCGAGGCGACGCTGCTCGGCCTCAAGTTTCTCTCTCGCCTCTTTTTCTGCCTTTTCCCGTGCTTCACGCTCAAGACGCTCGCGCTCCTTCCGCTCCCGTTCTTCACGCTCCCGGCGCTCCCGCGCCTCGCGTTCGCGGCGTTCCTTCTCTTCGCGCTCTTTGCGCTCCTTTTCTTCCCGTTCGCGGCGCTCACGCTCTTCGCGTTCGCGCCGTTCCCGCTCTTCCCGCTCCCGGGCTTCGCGCCGTGACGATTCTGAAGAACTTTCGGATGACATAAAACTAGGATTGAGTCTGAGGAGTAGCGGCGGCTATTGCTGAACCGCCACTTTTCTTAGCAGCCGCGCTCTTGCTAGCTGAAACAACTCCGCACTCTCATCAAGCTTGGAGGCGCTGGCCAGATGGCACAGGCCGCAGAACAGAATGCCTGGCGTCTGCCCGAGGTTTTCCGCCTTCGCCCCACCAGCCACGAGTTCCGCAAAATGTTCCGCAGAGGCTCCTTTCTTGATCGCCATGGTTGACTCCGTGATTTCGCCGCTCAAATCGCGCACCGCTGAGAAGATATAGTTGCACTCAGCTTGGAAGTCGCTGAGCACCTCCCCAGATTCCACGATCTTCCGCCCGTCGGCCCAGTGCTTGCAGGCATTCGGGCACAACCCACAGCCAGCGAAGGGAAGCGCGCTGCCATCCGCGGGCGGTGGCGTAGGCGGCGGAACTACTGCATGGCGCGGCTCTTCAGTTTGTCCGTGTGCTCCCGCCGGTTCTATGGCGGGTGTAGGCTGGGACAACGGCTCCTCCAAGACGGGTTCCTCGCTGATGCCATAGATCGCCCGCAGTTCAGTGTCGCCGAGACGTTCGGGCAATTTGTGATAATCGCCGAAATTCTCGACCACCAGAAAGGCCGGGCGCAGCGAGCCTTGGCCGAAGAACGCTGCTTGGAAGCGAGGCAGCGTGGCGAGGAAGCGTGCCTCCTCGGGATTCATGTTCATGGTGTTCCCAGTCACCGAACAGTCGTCAATTCCCGGCAGGCGAAACACGACCTTGCTCGCTGTGTTCTTCAGGCAGTCTTCCACCAAGCGCGTCGGCACTTGGTCCACGACCACCAAACCCTCACCAAACGTGCGGAGTTCCGAGAGCGCGTGCGAAAAGAGGCCAGCAACTGCGGCTTGGCTGTCTCCCTGAGTTTCCCGGTTCACTGCGGCTTTGGCCCGCCCCATCAAACGGTGGGCCTCTTCAATGACGGTGACGTGCTGACACTTCAGCGAGTTCCGGCTCGTACGGCAGTGCTCTTGGAGGAAGGTCAGCAAGAACAGCATGATGATCTGTTGCTGCTCAGCGTCCGGCACCGCGTCCAGTTCAAGTACCGTCGGCGCGGCGAGAAGATCCTCCACGGAGAGGGTTTCGGTGCTGTTGAGCATCTTCCCGACACTGCCGGAGAGCAGCGGCTGTAGCCGGAGGCCGATGGCGCCTCCTAAATCGGCCTCGACGGTTTTGCTGTATTCGGCGGCTTTGAGAAGCTGTTTTACGCAAGCAACGAACTGCGCCATCGTCGGCACCGGGTGTGGAGGTGGATTCTGCCCACGCTGGAGCACGGACCAGCCGTTATCGGTGTAAATCCTCGCCAGCGCCGCTTGAACGAGTTGGGGCAGCGGCCCGAAGGCTGGCAAGGCGGCGTTGAAGCACGACTTCAGGCTGCCCAGATGGCTCTCCAGCGCTACGCCCGGCAAAACCTGGAAGGGGTTCAACCGAAATGGGCGCGTGGTCTCATCGCCCAGCGTGAAGACGCGCAATTTCTTGCCCCATTCCAGGTTGGACCTCAACAGCCGGCGATACTGCTTGTTGGCCGGCTCTATGATTAGAAAAGGAATCCCCCGCCTATTTAATTGGTCCATCAACGCCAAGACACAACTGGTCTTGCCGCTACCGGTTGCGCCTGCCACCAAGGTATGACTGGTCAAGTCCTCCAGCGGGATGCCCACTTCCAAACCGGAGTCCACCGCTTTCCCGACGATGACTTGCGCTACGCCAGCGGATGCAGCCGGGGGCATATTTCTTGGCGGCAACGGCAGCTTGGTGCGCACGCCGGGGACAGCTTCGCGGATGGGAATTGGCAGGCGGAACGCAGAACTGGCGCTGGTGGCGTCCATCAGGAAGCGCAGGCGCTGCTCCTCGGCGGGCAGGGACTGGGCCTCTGGAAGCTTGCGCGGGTCAAAGTAGCCGGTTTCCAAAACCTCCATCCAGAGGCGTCGTTCGGATTCTGCCTCGACGCGGTGCAAGGCATAGGTGGCGGCGGCTTCCGTCGCACCGGCGGTGCCTTGCCCGACGGCGGGAACCAGTTCGGCCCCGAAACGGCTGGCGACGGTCTCCGCTGCCGCTGCGGAGGGACTCGCCACTTGGATCACCATCAAACCGCTGTGAAGCAACCGGTCGCTCAAAGAACTGTATAGGCCAGACAGCCGCGACAAGACCGGGTTGTTCGCCCGCAGTGGCTCGCGGCCAGGCAGGTTGCGCGTGAATGAAGAGAGCGCCCCGGCATCAGCGGCCAGGCGGAGCAAATGCTGTTGTTCCGCTGGTTCCAAGTGCGTTGGCTGTAGATGCACATTCACCAGCACTTCCGCGCTCTGCTGGCGCAACGAGTCCAACACTCCCACCAGCGTGGTGCGCGGAGCAGGGAAAGGCTGCACGATGTAAAATGAAGAGGCGGCATTGCCGACCGTCGCGCTGCCTGGCTGAGCGCCCAATGCAAGCCGTTGGGCCACCTGCCCCAGCACGCACAGATGGGGTGCAGGGAAGCGACTGGTAAGACTTGCTTGAGCCTCCGCGCTCGCAACTTCTTCCAAGTCCACGTCGGCAGCCGCGAACATCGCGCGAACCGACTGCTTCAAATCCTCGAGCGACGGACCTCGCCCCAGCAACTGTGTGAACGAGGTGGCTACGATTCCGAATTGGGTAGCTTTCGTGCCGGGGCTATAATGCCATTGCAGGGCGATGGATGCCTCATTCTGCCAGCGCCAGAACTGGGCCACAAAGACCGTTTGCCGGGCCAGCGCTTCCCAAACCTGGTCGGCGGCCTCGCGGCTCGCCAGGTGCCGAATACTGCCTAGATCTGGCAAAGCCACGATCCTAAACGTGGCCTGGCATTGGCGAGCTTGGCTACCCCCTCTGTCTGGTTTCATGGGTTTCTGTAATTGCCTCCACTGGGACTTGGAGGTCGGCGAGCGTTTGTTTGATTTGGATGTAAATGCTGACGAACAGGTCATTCCGCGTTTCTCTCCCTGCTTCCAGGTTTGAGTGCCCATCCCAACTGGAAGCTTCGGAATATGGCCAGACACCTTCCATCTTGAGCTTCATGAACTGCTTGCCCCGCCTGGGTCGCTCGCGTATGGCGCGCTTCTCGTCTCGAGTCGCGTAATGTGGATACGTCGCCAAGAGGTGCTCCAGCCAGATTCGCCATAGGGGTATTCGCGGCAGCGGCACATTCAGCGGAAGACCAGCAAGCCATCTTGAAACTCGGATTATCAATTCGGGGCCTGCCGTTGCAACTCCGACATCCATGCCGACATGGAGTGGAAGTTGTATCGCCCACATCAGGCGCAGAACAAAGGCATCATCGCCCTCATTCGTGAGATCGTGTGCTATTACGTTCCCCTCGTAGTACATCCTCCACCTCCCCGCCAAACTCAGTTCAGATGTTCCTTGAAACAACTTGAGTTGCGAATAGCTCGTAGCGGATAGCCGCTGTAACAAAATCTGCAAGAACTCGTCCCTCAACGGAGCTTGGCCAGCCACAACAAGCCGCATTCTTACTAGAGAAGTCTTTGCATCATCCAAGTCGCTGGGAACATCCTCAGGCCATAGGTTCAGTGTAAATGGCGCTAAGCTCATCGGTGGCAGCGTCGCTGGGCTTGCGGCTAGTGGTATGGCTGAGGAGTTCACGGTTGGGTCTGTCATAATCGTTTATCGGCTGGCTCTTGGCTGAGTGTTATGGACTCTGTTGGCACGTCGAGGTCTGCCAGTGTCTGTGAAACCTGGCTGCAGACGCTGGTATAGAAGTCAAAGCTTGCCTCTCGGGCGTTTGCCCATGACTCGTCGTTCCAAGACTTGTATTCACCAGCTCGGCTGGCTGCTTTCGCCGCCTGCTCGCGTTCGTGCTGCTCCCGGCGGGCACGGTCCTCAATGTCAAATCTGCGAACGCGCCACTGACGGAAGCGATCATACACATACAGCACCGGCATGGACGCAGGGCCTCCAACTCCCTTGGCGAAACATATAGCGACCAACACAACCACTCCCACAACGAAACCGTTGAGCATTGCCGACAGAAAAAAACTGCCTATAGAACCGGGCTGGGATCTGCCGGCGATGAGGCACCCAGAAACGATAGAGCCAACGGCTAGCAGCAAAAAGGTCAAGCCACTTATATCGCCAACCAGCCATAGCCACGCCTTGTCGAGCAAGCCAAAGGTGCTTGGGCGCGGCAACTCTTGGTACGGCTCAGCCTTGAATGGACGGCTTGCCCGCCACCTGCTGATGCGAATGATAAGGTCGTTGCCTGAGACCGCTGCTGCCACATCCAAACCCACACGCAGGGGAAAGTCTGTCGCGCGCATGAGCCGCAGTGTGTAGGCATTGTCTCCCCCGGCTGGGCTGGGTTTCGCCGTGATGCTCACCTTCATGGTGTGGTCCGTCCGCTCCACAATGCACTCCAAGTCCGATGTTCCGCGGAAGACGTTCAATTTGGAATACCCAACCGTGGAGGTCCGCCCCAAGAACTTGCTCAAGAACTGATCTCGCTTGTATCCACCACCAGCTACCAATATCCGCGTTCGCACCAACGACGCACGCACCAATGAATGCGTCTGGGGAGTGGCTGGTGTGTCTCTCGGCTTGTCTTCTGGCCACAGGTCGAGGGTAAAATCCTCAAGCCCCATTGGAGGGAGCGCGGTGGGGTTCGTTGCCGGTGGCAGGGCCGGAGGATTCAATTTCGAATTTGCCATAGACTTCAATCGCCTGGACCAGAAGTCAGTCGGTCACCCTGCCAATGGCTCCTGACTTTGGTGGCTGGCCTCAGTCGGCACTGCAAGGCCGGCTTGCCACGCTGCGCTTGATCTCGGGTTGAGCAGCGCAGATTTCAAGGCCGGCAGTTTTCGCACTCCCTCTCCGGCGGAGGGCACCGGGCCGGGTTCTGCCGTGGGCCACGCAGCGCGGCAGTGCCGGGTATTGCCCCAGACGTGGGCGGCTACTTTGTCGGCTTCTCCCGCTGGGCCTCTGGTAAACCCCTGAGTTCATCTTCGGTCAAAGCTCGTCGCCCGGTAGTGGTGGGCGGGCGGGCACGCGGGCCAAGACGCGGTCGAGGGTTTGCAGGTTGCCGCGCTGGGCGCGCACCTCGATGTCGTCGCGCACCTGCCACGCGCCCACGTGGGCGGCCAGGGCGATGGACACGATGTTGTCCACGGTGGTCCGTTCCTTGGCGGCGGCTTCGCTGGCCAGCTTGGCGAGGAAGTCGGGGACTTGGGCTTGAATCGTGGTCATGGGTTTATCAGGCGCTGGTGCGCAAGGTGCCAAGGAAGTCGCGCGGTGTCACGACGGGAATTCCGAGGCGGCGGGCAACGGAATGACGAAGTGCGAATGACGAATGGCGAACTGGAAACCTCGACTCCTCACCCCAGCCCTCTCCTCGATCGAGGCGGAGAGGGTGTGCGGCATGGGGGAAGAGATGCGGAATTCGCAGTTCATCAGTATTCCTCGGTCATTTGGATGCCGCCGTGGTCGGGGTTAGCGATGAGTTTCTGGCGCTTGGGGTCCACCACGAAGTCCAGCACCTCGAGAGGCACCTGGCCCAGAAGGTTCGGGACATCGTCATCCACTTCCACCACTTCGAAGGCACCATTTCGCCCCATGAGTTCGAGGCGCACGGCTTGGTAAACTGCGCGGCGGCGTGCGCCGTTGGTGGTCTTCGAGGTTATCTCGCTCTCTTTCTTGAGGCCGAGTGCCCGGATGGTTCTCGTCTGGAGGTACAGGCGCGTCGCGCCGGTGTCCACCAAGGCCTCGGCCTCGACGGAACGCGGTTCGCCCTTGAGCAGTTTGAGTTTCTTCAACTGCTCCTCGACGTAGTTGGTCAGCTTGACCGTGACGATGACTTTGCCCATAAGCGGGTTCAGTTGTTCGAGCAGTGTCTCACCCCTTGAACACCCTATCTGCTGACAGTTGGAACTCGACGCGGATGGCCGCGTTCTCCGATTTGCCGGCGGGCCAGAGGCCGTCCACGGCGAATTGGAGTTCGCGGCGCTGGTCGGCAATCTCCTTCACCAGCGCTTCCAGGGCCTTGCGCGCGGCGGTGGCGCCGGATTGTTCGCCGCTCTGGTCGGTCTCCACGCCTTTGTAGGCTGCGAGGGCGTCATCGAGGGCATGCAATTCGGCGGCTTCGATGCCGGGCATGGCGGAGTCTTTGGCTTTGGCGGCGATGTTGGTGGCGCAAGCTTCCAGATCGGGACGGCTCAGGCCTTTGATGTTCTTGGCAAAGAAGTAATCGGCCAGAGCGGGCTTGTTCTTGGTGAAATACTTCTGCTTGGCGGCGGCCTGGATGCTCTGGATTTGCTCAATGAGGGCGTCCTTCAAGTCTTTCTCGGTTTGCGTGACGACCTTCTTGCCGGTGGTTTTGCCGGTGGCCTGGCCGGTTAGGGTGCGCGCCCGTTCGAGGTCGGCGGTGAGCTTGGTGAGCCAGGGGGCGTCAATCTTCCGCTTGGCGAGCTTGTTCTTGTAAGCGTCCTTGGCGGCGACGACGGCGAGTTTTTCGGTCGCGGAGATTTCGTCGAGCCAGTTGGCGTTGATCTCGCCGCGTGGGCCGGCGGATTTCTTGGGCGGCTCCGGGGGCGGAGTCGGCGCGGGCGGCGTTGGATTCGGGTCAGCCATAATTCAGCGTTGATTTGTTGCTGGGAAGATTCGTAGCAGATGCTAGGAATTTGGCGAGAAGATATTTTGCAGAATCTTTTTTGGGCGTTGGGGAACCGCGAAAGCACAGGCCCCGACCGGCCTGCCGGCCACCTTCTTCCGTCCGCCGGGCGAGGGGCAGCGACTCCTCACCCTGCCCTCTCCTCGACCGAGGAAGAGAGGGTGGAGCAGTCAACGGATGGAGGGCGGGGTTTGCCGACGTAGCGGCGTCTCGGTAGAGCGCCGCATTCTTGGCCCGAGCAAGGGAAGTTGGCGGCGCTCTGCCGAGACGCCGCTACGCCGGCAGGAGTAGGAGAAGCTGCGGAACGGCGGTGGACGGGGTGGTTTCGCGTGGCTGGCGTGTTTGGCGGTGGAAATCGCGAAAGTTGTTGCCAATACGGCCTCTAGGCAGAAAAACAAGGCTTCTAGGCAGCGCCAGAAGGTTTCTAGGCTGCCAAACAAGGCTTCACGGAACGCAAACAGGACTTCACGTTTGGCGAACATGGTTTACAGGCTGCGAAACAGCGACCCACGGTTGTCGGACATGGCTTCACGGAACCGGGACAGCGTTCCACGGCTGCCGGACGGCATTTCAAGGTTGCGCAACGTGATTCCCCGGTAGCGGCGCGCGGCTTCACGGTTGCGCCACGGGGTTTCACGGCATGGAGACAGAGTTCCAAGGCTGGCGGATGGCGCTTCGCGGTTGGACGTGCTCTCCTCACTCGGCACCAAGATCGTCCGGTTCGAATCGGTAGCTGCGCTGTGGAACACCGCCCCCTCGGCCCGTAAGTTTACCATCGAGAAGTTCCTGGCCGCCCCCGGCGTGCTGGTGCTGGGCAACGATCCGGTGTTGCGCGACAGCATCTGGCCCATCAACGCCCTGCTCCTCAAAGCCCTGACGCAGGAGATTCTGCGTCGGCCCAACACCCGGCGCCCGCGTCATTGGTTTGTGCTCGATGAATTCCCCGCCATGGAGCGGGTGGATTGCATCCACGACCTGCTGCGCCGCGGTCGCTCCAAGGGCGCGTCGGTCCTCATCGGCGCCCAGGGGACGGAGGCGCTCACGGCCATCTACGATGACAATGGCACCAATGACATTTTGAGCCAATGCACATACAAGACGTTCCTGCGCTGCGGCGGCCCCCGGACGGCGGCCTGGGCGCAGAGCTTCTTTGGCCGCCATCACCACACCGAACCCTGTTACTCCGAGTCCTGGAGCAGTCAAGGTTCCAGTCATTCCTGCCAGTATAATGTGGTGGAACGGTCGCTGTTCCTCGATTCGTTCTTCATGAACCTGCCGCTGCCCGACGTGGGCAAGCCGTTCATCGCCGTCAGTGACGTGCCTTGTCTGGATGCCACGCTCGTTTCCCG
>CAINDV010000865.1 GCA_903847485.1 uncultured Verrucomicrobiota bacterium | reverse complement strand
CCAGGCTCCCGGGATGGTGTTCGCCAAGGACAACAAGTTCGTCCGGGTCAAATCCGGATGGGTGAGCACAAGCGCTTTCATTGGCTTGGAGATTACCAGTCTTCGGCTGGCATGTAAGCGTAATTCCGGCGTTTACTATATTATTGCGCCTCGGTGTCGCGTTGGGCGGCGACGCTCAGCGAAATCGATCCCGACAAGGGCGCCAAACTCGCGGCCGAGGCGGAGGCCTATCGCAAGGATCTTCTAACAGCAGCGGAGCGCTCCATCGCGCTGTCGCCGGTCGTTCAGGTGCGCGACGGCACATACCACTCCGTGATTCCGTTCGGCTGCTACATGCGCGGGCTGGGCACCGGGGCCTGGGGATGGCAGCGGGACGGGTCCGGGGGCCATTGGGGGCCGCTGACCTTTGAGACCGACCTGTCGGCCACACCCCTGATAAGCACGGCAAAACTGTTATCGACCGACGATGTGCGTGTTCAGGGATATCTCGATGTGTTGGAAGACCGCTTGCTGGTGGATAATCCGCGTACCGGTTCCGCCCCGTGGTTTCTTGGCGGTTGGCAGCATCAGGTCGGAATCCAGAAAACAGCGGAGGCCCATTTGGATGGCGATGACATCCCGGCCTTCCTGCGCACCTTTTTTAACAGCTATGCCATCCATATCGTTCCCAACGATGGATATGTCTTCAACGAACACGCGTTCGCCGGTCCGCCCGACAAGATCTTCGAGGATGCCGCCTTCCTCTATCGCTTCCGCAACCTGCTGGTCATGGAAGACGGCCGGAATCTGTGGCTGGCGCGGGCCACGCCGCGAGTCTGGTTCCTGCAAGGCCAAAAGATCAGCGTGAAGAACGCGCCGACGCACTTCGGCACGCTGGACTATGAGATTGTCTCCGACGCGGACCACGGCAAAATCACGGCCACGGTGAAGATGCCCTCGCGCAATCCGCCCAAGTCTGTGCTGCTGCGTTTCCGCCATCCCAAGGCAGCGCCGATCGAGAGCGTGACCGTCAACGGAAAAGAGTGGGCGGCGTTCGACAAGGGCAAGGAAACGATCGAACTAAAGGGCTTGACCGGCACGGTCGCCGTGACGGCGAACTACTGAATGGATGTGGTGGTCATCAAAGGCAGCCTTGTCGACGGCTCCGCCATGGCGGCCATCTTCGCACACGGCACGAGCTCATCGACGAGGGCGACCAGCTTGTGCTGAAAGTGCCGGTGGACAAAGCGGGCGCGTATGAACTGCAACTGCACCTGTCCAAGGCGGAGGACTATGGCATCTTCAGTTTCCAACTCGACGATGGTCCTGAGAGTGCAGCGATCGACCTCTTCCAGCCAAGACTGCAACCTCCCGTGGTCTTTAAGCTCAAGCCTGCGATGCTGACCCAAGGGAACCACCTCCTGAAAATCCGCTATCATGGGAAGAACCCCAATTCCAGAAACCCCCTGATTGGCATTGGCGGCCTGGAGTTGAAAAAGAGATAGTGGGGAGCGGCGGCATGCGGGCGCCGACGGCCGTCTTCGCAAGGAACCTACGACGGGACATGAGCGGCGCCCTTGCCTGACTCATGCGATCTGACTGGACAATGCAGGGGCGATGAGCAGCATTTCCGGCGGGGCGTCGCTTGCCTGCACTTCGTCGCCTTGGCGAAGGCGGGCCGACGCCCGATGATCTAAGACCATGCACCCAGTGGAACCACAATTGAAGGACAACAACATGACCACGCAACTTTGGATTCGCCCATTCGCCTGCATCCGGTTCTTAGCCATCGCCGTTTTGGCATGGTGCGCGATCCAGGCTGTCGCTCAAGCGGCGGAGCCATATCCATCCCCAGTGCCGAGACTGTGGTTCGCTGGGACCTTGGCGGAGCAGGAGCAGGAGCTGAAGACCAACCCACTGATGCTTCGTTTTGCTGAGTCGCGAAAGAAGCTGGCGTCGGACCGGTATCGCCCGGCCTACCACTTCGTCAGCCCGGAAAGCCAGATGAACGATCCGAACGGGCTATGTTTCTGGCAGGGCCGTTGGCACCTGTTTTACCAGGGTTATCCACCTGATGAGTTCCCCAATCCAGCGGACATTCCGAAACGGCGGCAGCACTGGGGGCACGCGGTCAGCGATGACCTGGTCCACTGGCACGACCTGCCTTATGCCATCTACCCGGGCATGGAACGGATGTGCTTTTCCGGCAGCACGGTGGTCGAGTCGAACCAAGTCGTCGCGTTTTATCCGGGCATTGACGCGGGGCAGATGGTGGCGGTCTCCAAAGATCCCCTGCTCTTGAACTGGGAGAAGATCGCGGGGAATCCCGTGAGGAGCCCAACGGGGGATTCGTGCATTTGGAAGGAAGGGGATACCTATTTCGGCCTGGTGGGCGCGGACGGCCTGGTTTCATCCAGGAACCTGGTTGACTGGAGCGTTCACGGCGGATTTCTGGGCGAGACCCCCTTCCCGTTGGGTGACGCCGGAGCCTGCCCCAACTTCGTTCCGCTCGGCAACAAGCACTTGCTCCTCTCCTTCAGCCATACAGCAGGCGGTCAGTACCTGCTGGGAGACTACGACCGCCAAGGGCATCGATTCAAGCCATACACCCAGGGCCGCTTCAACCACGGGACCGTTTCTCCGGGCGGCGTCCATGCCCCTTCTGCCGCGGCGGATGGCAAAGGGGGGGTGATCAATATCCTGAACATCAACGATGCGATGCCGAGTCCGGATTGGGATCAGATCATGTCCCTTCCGCAGCAACTGAACCTGGGACCGGACTCACAACTCCGGATCGAACCCATTGAGGCTATCACCTCCCTCCGGAGGAGCCATCAGCAGCTCGGTGAAACCATCTTGCCTGCAAATAGGGAGATCGTGCTGGATGCGATCAAGGGGAACACCCTTGAACTGGCAGTGGAGATCGACCCGCAAATGTCGCGCTGGGTCCAACTCAACGTCCTGCGCTCGCCGAATGCCGAGGAACTAACCTCGATCACCTTCTACAACTTCGACCGGAAACTGAGCGTCTGGTATGACACGAAGGCGGTAGTCTGCCTGGATGGCTCGCGCTCGAGCACGAGTCCAGACGTCTGGCTCAGGCCGCCGGAGAGAGCGGTCATGGAACGAGGAGACGGTCCTCTGAAACTGCGTGTGTTCGTCGATCGTAGCGTGGTGGAGCTCTTCGTTAACGGGAAGCTGTATCTGGCAATGCGGGTCTATCCAAGCCGTCAAGACAGCGTCGGTGTCACCCTCCGCGCGCAAGGACAGGACGCCGTGCTGAAGAAGCTCGACGCATGGCAAATGCAGGCGATTTGGCCATAGCATGAAAGCGCCAACGACACGCGGACTTTTCCTCGGTCTGCTCGCCCTTCTCTGGCTGCCGGCGACGGTGCCCTCGGCGCTCATGGCTGGCGAAGCGATCAAGGATTTGCTCTCGCTTGCTGGCACCGATTGGCGAATTCACGATGACACCGACGGCAATGGAGCGGCACGCGGCCTGTTGGCGGCGGAGACGAAGTCGCCTGAATG
Source organism: uncultured Verrucomicrobiota bacterium (assembly GCA_903847485.1). GTDB lineage: Bacteria > Verrucomicrobiota > Verrucomicrobiia > Limisphaerales > JAJXZI01 > CAINDV01. Next base: position 837 of record CAINDV010000865.1, on the reverse strand, counting down.
GATCCCTGCCACCGTGCCGGGCAATATCCAGGCCGACCTGGAAACCGCCCATCTGTTGCAGCCGCTATGGTATGGCGTCGGTGATCCGCGTTTGGCCGACGTTGCCCGCAAGGATTGGTGGTATCGCAAGGACTTCACCGTGCCGCGATCATTCGCGGGCAAGCGGGTCAAGCTGGTCTTCGACGGTGTGGACCATGAGTGCGAGATCTATCTCAATAGCCTGAAGATCGGCGGCCATGCCGGCATGTATCGCCAGGTCGGCCATGATGTCGGCCCCGCGCTGCGGCCGGGTCAGGTCAACCGGCTTGCGGTCCGGATTGCGCGGATGCCGCCGTCGTTGGATCGCCACATCGGGATGCCGTCGCAGGTCAAAGCTTATCGCCACGAGCTGAGCGAGATCAAATGTCCCAGTTTCGGCCTGGACTGGGGCATCGGTGTCTATGCACTCGGGATCTGGAAGGACGTCCGCCTGGAGGCAAGCGGTCCGGCCCGGATTGACTATGTGCGGGTCCAGACCAAACTGGAGGCACCCTGGCGCAAGGCCACCGTCGTGGTGCGGTTGGAGCTTGAGAGTGAGAAGCAACTCGCGGTCCGGGCGCGATTCCGAATCGAAGGCCACGGGGCCGGGGTCTCCACGGATGTCGCTGCGACCTTGTCGGCAGGCTTCAATCAAATCGAGGCGTCGCTTGAACTGGGCCAACCCGCCCTGTGGTGGCCCAACGGGCAGGGCGAGCAACCGCTCTACCACCTCGTTGCCGAACTGGTCGGCGCGGACGGGCAGATTATCCACAGCCGCACGACCCGGTTTGGCGTTCGCGATCTTCGCTGGGTGCAGGT
>CAINDV010000864.1 GCA_903847485.1 uncultured Verrucomicrobiota bacterium | reverse complement strand
CCAGGCTCCCGGGATGGTGTTCGCCAAGGACAACAAGTTAGTCCGGGTCAAATCCGGATGGGTGAGGACAAGCGCTTTCATCGGCTGGGAGATTACCAGGCTTCGGCTAGCATGTAAGCGTAATGCCGACGTTTACTATACCTCAGCCGGTTGCAACGAGTGAAGTTTGAAAACGATACGCTGTACTACAGCGATGGGGTTGTCGCCCGATACGAAGGGGGGAAACGCATCATCCGCAAAGGTGAATTCGTGTTTCGTGAGGACGATAATCTCTTCGTCCCCGCTCTGTGGAACAAGAAGGAGATCATCGCCTACAGCAGGACGGGCTACCAAAACAAGGCGTGGCAACTGCCTGACGATTGGCGCAAGGTCAAGAGTGTTGATATTTACCGGATAACTCTGGAGGGCTGCGTGCTGCTGAAAAAGAGTGCTCCGGTCACCGATGGAAAGCTGGCCTTGTCGCTTGGGAATGACGAGGCTGTTTCTATTGTAACCGCAGGAGCCCGGTTATGAAGCCAGAGATGAAAGAGCCAACTGGAATCCCTACGACGAAGGCTTACGCCACACGGTACTCCTATGGCTTCCTAGCTGCCACGCTGCTGGCGGGAAGTGTCGGTCTGTTGTCGTCGCAACATTCTGCCTTCGCTGTCGGCCATGAGGCCGCAGACCCCGCCAGGCAGGGTGGCAGGAACGTGGCCGAAACGATGGTGCTTGAGAATAGCGCCGGCCTGAAGTGGGAGTTGGTGAAGACAACAAATGGCTGGGCCTTGGGAACGATCTCACTCCATGCTAAGCCCGTGGAACAATCAGCAACCAACGGCTTGCTGGCCTTGCGCAACATAAACAGCGGAGAAGTCCGCTGGCTCGCGGCGTCGCAGGGAGAGAAAGGCGGTCCGCGCACAGCCCGGTTCTCAGGCCAGCAGGAGGTCGCTGGCGTGAAGTTGTCGTGGGCGGTTGAGGTGGCCTTGCGTGACGACCTGCCCGTGGTTAGTTTTACGCCGAAATGGTCGCTGGACAAGGCCCTCGACGATTGGGAAGTGTGCCTGGCTTATCATGATGGATTCACGAACGACTGGCGTGTGCAGAGCTATCCGTGGGCCGGCAACAGCGAGGAGGCTTCCATTGCGCCGATGCGCTACTGCGGCGTGCCCGGCGTGCTGCTGTACCGGCCGGACCAGTCGCTGGTGTTATTGTTCGCCATCGACAGCAACTCCGATTACCTCAACCCGACTACGTGGTCTGGGAAGACCGGTTTTCACTTTGCCAATCACCGGACTGCCCCGCAATTCCGCGTGGGTGGGGGCAAGCTGGCTGCCGGGACACATTACGAAGTGCCATTGCAGTTGTTCCTGAGCGATGCGGGCGAATTCGCCGGCGCCATCACGGGGATCATGCAGGCCTGGGTTAAGGTCAATAATTACCGGGTGGACGATTCATTCAAGGTGCGCATGCCACAGAAGGCTTTCGACCTCGCCCTTGAGGGCCGCCGGAAGATGGGGAGTTGGAAACCGGGCATCGGCTACGAGCATCACCGCGGCACTCCATTCGTTTACGTGGGCAACAATCCTTACATCGCCTACTACGAGTACCGCCTGCATGAGATCACGGGCGACAAGGTGTGGCGCGACCGGGCCTTTTGAACAGATCGACTTTGCCATCAAGGGGCAGCAGCCTAGCGGGGTACTCCATACAAGCTGGTATTTCAAGCAGGCGGTTCCGGAGTTCTGCAGCCGGGATTGGAGCCATGACGGTTACAAGGTGGACATCAACGCGTGGATGGTCCGCTATATCCTGCAGACCTGGCAACGGGTGAAAGAGAAAGAGGGGGGTGGACCGACAGGACTGGTACAAGGCCGCAATGGCATCGCTGAACTGGGTGCTGGCCCAGCAGAACCCCGACGGCGGCTTCCCGCAGGTAGTGGAAATCGATTCGGGCAAGAAGTCCGAATCCGTGGTTTGCGGCCGGGCGCTGGTGGGGTTGCCGATCGTAGCCAAGATTACCGGCGATGACCGTTGTCTCCGGGCCAGCGTGGAACAGGAGCGGTTCATGCGACGGAACGTCGAAGGGCGATTTTGGTACACCGGGGCGCATCCGGATCTGCCGCCGGGTGACTTCGAGCAGGATAGCATCTATGCCATGGTTGAGTATTGGTTGGACAAACACGACCGGACTGGTGACAAGGAATGCCTCGACCGCGCGCTGGCCAATGCGTATTACGGCCTGCTCTATTGGTGCCCGAAACAACTCAGTTGGGGTCAAGGCTCCCACGCAGTGCGCGCACAGCGAGCAGCAGCATTTCAACCAGTATTCCGTCTATTGCTACGGCAACCGTAAGATCCAATGTCTTGACCGCTTGTTTAAGAAGACCGGTAACCCGCTGTTCGAACAGCTCAAGAACCGCGTGATGCAGCTCAATTTCTGCACGCAAGTCACGGATGGTCCGTATCAGGGCGCCATCACCGAGGCGATCGCCGATCCCTGGCTGGAGCGCAATCAGGGGTTTGAGTGGCGCGGCAGTCCCTATACCAGCGAGTTGGTCGCGGACCTGATGCTGCAACTGATCGAGATGGGGCTCGTCGCCCCCAGGGGCGTCCAATCGCGGTGAATGGCAAGAGATGCATAAATGACCAGCGAATAGAATCCCATGGGGAAACCAACGATGAGCTTCCTGGCGGGCTCCAAAAGATCTGCCTCGCTAGCGCCTTTCGCCGCGATCCTGCTCACCCTTTCTTGTCTGCCGGCGACGGTGCCCTCGGCGCTCATGGCTGGCGAAGCGATGAAGGATTCGTTCTCGCTCTCTGGCGCCGACTGGCGGATTCATGATGATCCTGACGGCAAAGGCGCGGAAGGCGGCCTGTTTGCGGCGGACACGGCGTCGCCCGAATGGATCCCTGCCAACGTGCCGGGCAATATCCAAGCCGACCTGGAAGCGGCCCATCTGTTGCAGCCGTTATGGTACGGCGCCGGTGATCCGCGTTTGCCTGACGTCGCCCGCAAGGATTGGTGGTATCGCAATGACTTCACCGTGCCGCGATCATTCGCGGGCAAGCGGGTAAAGCTGGTCTTCGACGGTGTGGACCATGAGTGCGAGGTTTATCTCAATGGCGGGAAAATCGGCGGCCATGCCGGCATGTATCGTCAGGTCGGCTATGATGTGGGCCCCGCGCTGCGGCCGGGTCAGGTCAACCGCCTTGCGGTCCGGATTGCGCGGATGCCGCCGTCGTTGGATCGCCACATCGGGATGCCGTCGCAGATCAAAGCTTATCGCCACGAGCTGAGCGAGATCAAATGTCCCAGTTTCGGCCTGGACTGGGGCATCGGCGTCTATGCGCTTGGAATCTGGAAGGACGTCCGCCTGGAAGCGAGCGGTCCGGCGCGGATCGACTATGTGCGGGTCCAGACCAAACTGGAGGCACCCTGGCGCAAGGCCACCGTCGTGGTGCGGCTGGAGCTTGACAGTGAGAAGCAACTCGCGGCTCGAGCGCAATTTCGAATCGAAGGCCACGGGGCTAGGGTCTCCACGGAGGTCGCGACGACCGTGGCGGCAGGTTTCAATCAAATCGAGGCGTCGCTTGAGTCGGACCAACCCGCCCTGTGGTGGCCCAACGGGCAGGGCGAGCAACCGCTCTACCACCTCGTTGCCGAACTGGTCGGCGCGGACGGGCAGATTATCCACAGCCGCACGACCCGGTTTGGCGTTCGCGATCTTCGCTGGGTGCAGGT
>CAINDV010000863.1 GCA_903847485.1 uncultured Verrucomicrobiota bacterium | reverse complement strand
TGGGCGTTGCGGATGTGCGACGAGCCGGTGGTGGAATAGCGCGTGTGGCCGACGCCCATCGAGCCGACCAGGTCGTGCAGAACGTTGGCGGTGAAGACCTGCGGCACCAGGCCCATGCCGTGGTGCTTGAGGAACTTCCCCTTGTCGCAGGTGACGATGCCCGCGCTCTCCTGGCCGCGGTGCTGGAGGGAATAAAGGCCGTAATACGTCAGCTCCGCGGCGTTGGGATGGCCGTAGATGCCGAAGACGCCACAATAATGTTTCGGGTAGTGCTGCATGGGGTTCGCTGCGGGCGGAATGCAACTAGGCTTCGCCCCTTCGCGCAAGTGCGAAAAGGGCGGGGGCGGCGGCCATCGGTGCATCCTGAAGTGGACCGCGCACCGGAACCAGCAAGCTTGGGAGCGCCGGCTGGCCGCCAGCTTGGGGTGTAGGCCAACCGCCAAGCCGACTCCAAGTCTGCGCTCCACCTATGGCTTGGGAATCGCCCGCGCCCGCGCCTCACGGCGAGCGGAGGCGGTAGCGGCGGGCGGGATGATTCGTCCACTGCGGAGCGCTGAATTGGGCCTTGGCGGAACTCAATCATTTGCCGCTCAGAAAACAAATCCGCGTCAATCCCCCGCGCCTCCGTCATGCCGCAGCGCCCGCGCCTTTTCCACCACCTTCTTCAACCCCTCCTCCACCAGTGCCCACGCCTTCTCGCGGGGATTGATGGCCGAAACCGGGTCGCCTTTGCGTGGCAATACCTCCAGCCTCGCGAAGTCCTCCTCCTGCCATGAACACGGCGAGAGCAGCACCGGCACCACCACCGCCTTCTTCTCCGCCATCAGTCGCATGGCCAGCGGGCGCTCGTCCTCCGTGATGTATTTGGACGCCAGGGAATGCCGGCTCACCATGAGCAATACCACCCGCGCTTGGGACAAGCGTTCCTGGATTGTCGCATCCCAATCCTCTCCCGGCACCAGATCCGTGTCTCGCCACGGCGCGATGTATCCTCGCCGAGCCAGGACCGTCAGGCTAGGCTTCAACTGCTTCACCACCCGCTCGTCGGCGTGGGCGTAGCAGATGAACAGCGGCAGCGGATTCTCCTTGGGCTTGCTCGCCTCCTGGCTCTCCACCTCGCGCAGGGTTGCCTGCACCTGCACGGCCACCGGACCACGATCCGCCGTGCCTTCGGCGCGCGTCGTCTCGCCTTTGCGATCCGCTTCCCGCAGGACTTCCAGTTCCGTCCACGCGCCCGGTTGGGCTTCGCTTTCCACGTAGGTATGAACCGGCAGCTTGTCGTGCAGCGACTTCATCTCCGCCACGATGAACTCCGTCAGCCAGACGCGGTCCTCGGTGTTTTCGCCCAAGGCATACACATCCGTCGTCCGTCCATCGTGGTCCGCCCGCACCAGCGCCCGCGCCTTGCCCCGCGCCAGCACCACGCCGCGCAGCCAGCGCGGTTGCTTCTCGCTGAGGGTGTGGGAGCGCACGATGAACTGCGGCAGCAGACCCGGCGGCCGCACGTCGTCATACCGGAACTGTATCCGCCGCGCCTCCTTCCCCATGAACGCCTTCAGCTCCCGTGGCTGGTTTTCATCCAGCAAGCCCGGCACCAGATACGCCCCGTCCCGCGCATCCAGCGGGAAGCACAGTTCGAACTTCTCCATCAGCGCCAGCAGGAAGGCGTGCATCTCCGGCGGATACGTCTTCTTGTCCCTGAGCGCCTTCCCGAAATCCTCCTGGCGGAGCACGCCGTTGGTCAGCCGCTTCTGCAACCACCGCAGCATGGTATAAATCCCGTCCACCAGCCAACGCGGCTTCAGGATGCTCTTGTCCCGCAGCCGGGCGTCGTTCCGGTAGTTCAGCGCGATGCCCAGGCAGTTCAGGATCGTCGCCAGCACTTCCTGCTGGTCGGCGGTCTTCACGCCATGCCCGGCGCAGATGGACTGGTAACGGTGGTATGGCACAAAGCTCTCCTCCGTCTTCTCCAGTTCCGTCCGCACTTTGGCCCAGGCAGGATCAATCTTCTCCCGCACGCCGGGCATCCCGCCGGCCAGCTTGCCCAGCAGCTTGCGCAATTCGGGAATCTTGAAGCGCGGGTCGCAATCCGCCGACACCACCGCCTGCACCTCGGGATACCGGTCCTGCAAATCAAACGCGTCCACCGTGAACGGATGCGCCTGGAACTTGTTCAGCACGATCACCACCGGCGACCCCGTCCCGTAGGTGCGGATGAGCCGCAGCCAATACTCCGCTTCCTGCACCGGCGAACGCTGCATCAGCGCCCGGTCCCGCCCCGCCAGCACCACCACGTAGATGCTGCGCTCCGAAAAGAAGAACTGGTGCGTCTGGTGCAGGAACTCCTGCCCGCCGAAGTCCCAGGTGTGCGCCGTGATCTGGGAGCGTCCGGCCGTCAGCGGCAGCGTATGCCGCTCAATGCCGGGCGTCTCCGGCTCATTCATGTCGTGCGGGATCTCGCGCAGCGCCTTGCTGAGCGATGTCTTGCCCACCCGGCCGTGGCCCACCAGCAGCAGCTTCACCTCGTTCAGCGGCTTCGCGCTCCCCTTCTGCTGCGCGAAATAGAACGCCAGGATCGCTCGCGGATCAGCGGGCTTGCCCTGTCCGCTTAGGACTTCATTCCAAGTCTTCCCCAGAATGTCTGCCGACAGCCCCAGGCCCGGATTCTCATGCAGATAAAGTTCCTTCAACTGCCTCAACTGCCCCAGCGACTCCGGCAGCGCCGTCAGTTGGTTGCGCAAGACGACGAGTTCCCGAAGCAGCGTCAACTGCCCCAGCGACTCCGGCAGCGCCGTCAGTTGGTTGTTGTAAGCGCAGAGTTCCCGAAGCTTCGTCAACTGCCCCAGCGACTCCGGCAGCGCCGTCAGTTGGTTGCCCTGGACGTAGAGTACCTGAAGCTGCGTCAACTTCCACAGCACCTTCGGCAGTGCCGTCAGTTGGTTGGCCCCGACGTTGAATGTCTGAAGCTGCGTCAACTGCCCCAGCGCCGCCGGCAGCGCCGTCAGTTGGTTGTCCGAGACGTCGAGTGTCTGAAGCTGCGTCAACTGCCCCAGCGCCTCCGGCAGCGCCGTCAGTTGGTTGTCCTGGACGTAGAGTTCCCGAAGCTGCGTCAACTGCCCCAGCGCCTCCGGCAGCGCCATCAGGCGGGTGTCCGAGACGACGAGTGTCTGAAGCTGCGTCAACTGCCCCAGCGCTTCCGGCAGCGCCGTCAGTTGGTTGCTGTAGGCGGTGAGTTTCTGAAGCAGCGCCAACTGCCCCAGCGCCGCCGGCAGCGCCGTCAGTTGGTTGACCCGGACATCGAGTAACTGAAGCTGCGTCAACTGCCCCAGCGCCGCCGGCAGCGCCGTCAGTTGGTTGTTCGAAACGTCGAGTGTCTGAAGCTGCGTCAACTGCCCCAGCGATTCCGGCAATTCCGTCAACTCAAGGCCAGACAGATTAAGTTCCCGCGCACCAGTGCGTCTGGCTTCGGCGATGCGCTGCTCGGCTTTCTGGTATGCTCCGTCTTTGGCCATAGTGTTTGTCGTTCGCGTTGGGCGGATCAGGCTTGGGGAGCGCACGCCGCTGGCGTGCCGTTTTCGGCGGCTCGCCGAAAACCTCGTCTCACCAACTCCTTCCCGCCGGAAACCTTATGCAGAGTGGGGCGCTGGCAAAACTTCCACTCTGGTAGGGCGACGCTTCTGCGGAGCCATCGCTTAGTGCGCAATCCGAAGGCTCCGCAGGGGCGTCGCCCTACCAGAGTGGAAGTTTTCAAAGCCCTTCGAGTTTGCGACAAGAGTTCGGGCGGGCCGCCCGAACTGGCCCGCGGGCCGCGGGTGCCGGGGGGGCGCGCCAGCGTTCTGGAGTGCGGCGGTCCTCCGCCGCTTTCGCCCCAGGAAAAAGAACCGCCCGGCCTCTCCCCAGCGTCCCGTGCCAAAGCGCCAGAGGACTGGCGCACTCCAAGACGCTGGCGCGGCAGCGGCGCACCCATCGAACCTGGCTTCACGGTGCTGGCGGCGTGGGCGGGGTGGGCGGCCCGGGCCGGGCGGAATGCGCCCGGCAGCCAGAAAGACCCCACTTCGGCAGACCGTTCGGCTTCAGTCCGTCCCCGCGTATGGTTTCGCAGTCCGCTCATAGGTTGGTTCCGGTGAGTGTCAGGCAATGCGGGCGACGGGCAAGCCAAATCTGCGGCTAAGAGCATGTTTGAAAAGTCCCCCAGCGGTAGGGCGAGGGCTTCCTGCCGAGCCTCAACAACAGCGGCAGTGCGACCTTGCCGAACGGCTCGGCAGGAAGCCCTCGCCCTACCGCTGGGCGACTTTTCATACACGCTCTAAATGAGCGCCGTGGTGCATCTCAGTTTCTTGCCGGGCCGCTTCCCGCCCAGCAAGGCGACCGGGAATAGCCCAGCGTTTCCAGCAGTTCAAAGCTAGGTTGGCACCGCACGGGCGGGACCAGTCCCCGGAGGGGCGCATCTCACTTTCATGCACCTGTAGTTTCTTGCCCGGCAGGGCGAAAGAAAATAGCCCAGCGTTTCAACGCTGGGACACCGCTTCCAGATCGGTTCAAGTCCCGTCAGGGACGGCAGAAGGCGGGTTCGGCGGCTAAGCTCTCTGTCGTCCCTGACGGGACTGACTCCACCCGTGCGGCCCCCACCCAGCGTTGAAACGCTGGGCTATTTTCTTTCGCCCTGCTGGGCTGAAGGCGAGCTTGCAATAAACTGAGAGGCGCCCTCCCCGGAGGCGTCTCTTACTTGCAACTTGCTCTCTGCGGGCCGGCAAGGTATTGGTTTCCTTGTGTTACCTATTCACAGTGCCGGTGGGCGTAGCCAGTTGCTTGCACGCCCGGTTGCTTCCACGCCATCTCTCATGGTGGCAAGTATCCTGATCGCTCTGGTCTGCCTTGGCGCTCCGGTGCCGGCGGCGGAAACGGCCAGCCAACTGGCCGAGGTGCGCTTCGATTTCGAGACGGGCGACTTAGAGCCTTGGCGGGTGGTCGAAGGTTGGTTCGAGCATCCGGTTTCCAGCCGGGAGATGTTCCATAACGTCTATCCGGAAATTCCGCAGAACCGCTACAACCACCAGGGCCGGTTCTACCTTTCCACCGTGGAACGAAAGAGCGGTCCGTCTAACGACGAGATGACTGGTGTTATGGAATCTCCGGTGTTCGTCCTGGCAGGGCCGTCAATGTCATTCCTGGTGGGCGGCGGCCAGGCGGAAAACGTGTACGTCGCGTTGTGTAACCTCGCCGGCCAGGAGTTACTCAAGGCGCGCGGACGGCAAACGGAGATCATCACCGCGTGGATTGGTCGGCACCGCAGTTAGTCGGGCAAAAGGTCTTCCTGCGGATCGTGGATGCTAACACGGAGGGCTGGGGCCATGTTACCTTCGACGATTTCCAGGCACGCGGGCGGATAGACGCCGCGGCGACGGAGGAGCATTTCGCCCGGCGCAAGCCGATCCTTAGTGTGGTGAACCTGGCACTCTCGGCGGAGCCATGTCATAGCTTGCGGACAGCGGTGGAGGATTTGATGGCGACTTTCCAGGAAAGCTATCCGCGCGGCCGGGAGTTCCTAGCCAGGCTGAAAGACCTGGAGCCGCGCCTCCGGGAGAGTGCCGATCTAAGTGCGCGCGCCGAGTTCGCCGCCCTACAGCGCGAGGCGCTGATCGCCAACCCGCTGGTTAGTGGCCAGCCGATCCTTTACATCGTGCGCCCGCAATACCGCAGCAGTTACCACGCGATTGACACCCTGTTCCATACCGGTGAAGCTAACACCCGCGACTTCGAGGGAGGCGGGGCGATGAAGCTGATTGATCTCGGCAAAGGGGGTGAAACCCGGACGCTGCTCGAAGTGCCGGAAGGCATCGCCCGCGACCCGGACGTGCATTTCAACGGCCAGAAGATCCTCTTTGCCCTGCGCCGCCAGATGGGTGAGGACTGGCACTTATGGGAGATCAACGCCGATGGAACCGGACTCCGGCAACTAACCTGCGCACCGGGCGTGTGCGACTTCGATCCTATCTATCTGCCGGATGATAGCATCCTATTCTCGTCCACGCGGGAACCCAAGTACAACCAATGCAGCCAAGACATCGCCGCTAACCTTTACCGCATGGAGGGCGACGGGGCGAACATCCACCAATTGGAGCGCAACAACCTGTTTAACAACCAGGCCTCGCTTATGGAAGATGGCCGCATCCTGTACGCCCGCTGGGAATATGTGGACCGCAATTTCGGCGACGCGCACGGCCTATGGACGACGCCACCGGATGGCGCGAACCATTCTATTTTCTGGGGTAACAATACGGCCGTGCCGGGGGCGGCCTACACGCCGCGCCAGGTGCCCGGCACCGAGCAGGTAGTCTGTATCTTCGGGCCACACCACGACCATCTCTGGGGGGCGATGGCCATCGTGGATCGCCGGCTAGGAACGGATGGCCGCGGCAGTGTCGTCCGAACTTGGCCGCCCCAGGCCGCCAGCTCCGTGCGAGCGGGCGGCGGCTTCGATTGTGATAACTCCCTAGATACGAGATACAAGTACGCCGATCCCTATCCACTCAGTGAGAAGTACTTCCTTTGTTCGCGCATGACTGGCCGAGGGCAAGAGATGGGCATTTTCCTCGTGGACATCTTTGGCAACGAACTCCTGTTGCACGTCGAGGGTCGCGGTTGTTACGACCCGATGCCGCTGAAGCCGCGCCTGCGGCCGCCACTGATCGCGTCGCGCCGGGACTTCGCCAGCGCGGAGGGATACTTTTACGTGCAGGACGTTTACCAAGGCACCCACATGAAAGGTGTCGGGCGCGGCGCAGTAAAGAGCCTCCGGGTGGTCGAGGTGCCGGAGAAGCGAACGTGGTCTCCGGGAAAATGGTTCGGCCAGGGGTACACTGCTCCGGGCATGAACTGGCATAGCCTCGAGAACAAGCGCATCCTCGGCACAGTGCCGGTGGAGGCGGACGGCTCGGCCTACTTTGCGGTGCCGGCGGAGAGGTTCGTGTATTTCCAAATACTCGACGAGAACGGGATGATGATTCATTCCATGCGCAGCGGCACCTTGGTGCAACCGGGCGAGCGGGTTGGCTGCGTCGGCTGCCATGAGCAGCGTTTGTCTGCGCCACCACCCGGACTAAGCTCTACGCCGCTGGCGTTGCAACGCCCAGCCAGCCGGTTGAGTGGGTGGTATGGCGAACCGCGGCCTTTCGGTTTTACCGCCGAAGTTCAACCTATCTTCAACCGGCACTGCCTGGGCTGTCACGATTTCGGGAAGAAAGGAGCGGCGAAGCTGGTGCTGGCACCCGATCGCGACCTGACATTCAATGCGGCCTATGTCGAACTCTGGCGCAAAGGTTACGTTAAGTGCATTGGCGCTGGTCCGGCCGAAATTCAGCCGGCTTACTCGTGGGGATCCCATCCGAGCAAACTGGTGCAAGTGCTGCGCGAGGGCCACCATGAGGTGGAACTTAGCGCCGAGGAACTGGACCGGATCATCACCTGGGTGGACCTCAACGCGACTTACTACCCTACTTACAACTGTGCCTACCCCGCGAGTGTTAGTGGCCGTTGTCCACTCACCCGCCCACAACTGGCGCGACTCTGTGAGTTAGTTGGGCTGCCCTTCAAGTGGGCCGACGAAGGCTCGCCGTTCAACAGTTTCGTATCCAGCCCGGGCATCATGGTCAGCTTCGACCGTCCAGAATTAAGTCCATGCCTGATGAAACTGGCCGACACGAACGCTCCCAACTACGCCGAGGCTCTCGCCATCATTCGCGCGGGCAAGGAGTCGCTGGCCAACCAACCGGAAGCCGACCGGCCCGGCTTTGTGCCGTGCGCCGAAGACCAGCGGCGGGAAGAGAAATACGCGCAGCGTCGCCAGGTGGAGCAACAGGTCCGCCGCGCCATCCACGCCGGCACAAAGGTGTATGATCAACCTGTCGCCACGGTGCGCGACACCGCTAACTCCAACGCCATAAGATAGGCGGTGGTGAAGATTCGGTGGCCGACTTCGCCGCAAACGGATCGCCCGCGCTCCAAGGCAAATGAGAACTGCTAGTCCGGTCGCGCGAATGCTCCTATGAAACGGTCACGAGTCAGACTTAGCATCATTCTCATTCTCAGCGTGAGTCTCGCCTTGGTTTGCCTGTACCGGAAACCGCAGGCCGACCGGGTCAATCTGACCGTCCGATTCGTCACCTATACGAAGGATGCGACCGGGGCAAACCTGGCAGTCTTCGCCTTAAGCAACACCGGAAATACTCCCATCGAAGTGCTGCTCCCGGCTCAGGTCGAGCTGCGGCACACAGAGCGCAACAACGCTGGCCGCCTGGTTATGCCGATCGTGTTATCACCTTCGCGCCAACCATGGACGGAGAAGGTCGTTGTGCCACAGACTCAAGCGCAATGGCGCGTGACGTTCGACTATTATCCGATAACTCTCCGTGAGAGACTCAGCCGTTTGGCAGCACCCTTACTCGGCCGCCTCGCCACACTTTTCGGAATCCCTATGAGGGTCCAGGTGGTGAACTCATCGTCAGCGCAGAGTGAGTGGATGGACCCAACCGTGCGCACGGATTGGATGGAATTCCCACTAGGCCCAACCACCCAAGGATTGAATTGACTGGCCGCTCCGAAACAACTTTTTCGTTGCGCTGTCCGGTCCACGGTGTAGTCTTTGACCCGGTTTACCAATGCTATGAAAATCATAATACACAAACACCTGTTCGCCGCCGCCGCCGTCACCTTGCTGACGGCCTTGGCTCAATCGTTGCCCGCCGCGCCGGCCACGCTCACAGTGGAGGTCGCCAAACCCGGCCACCCAGTCCCCGCCACACTCTGGGGCATCTTCTTCGAGGACATCAACTTATCCGCCGACGGCGGGCTTTACGCCGAGTTAGTGCGCAACCGCAACTTCCAAGACTCCGACAAGCCCGACCATTGGACCACCGTCGGCAGCGGCGCAGCGGCGGTCCGCCTCACCGTGGACACTGCCCAGCCTGTAAGCCTGAAGAACCCGCGCTCGCTCAAAGTCCAGATCGTCCAACCCGGCACGGATCGCGCCGGGGTCGCCAACGCCGGCTTCTATGGCATGGGAGTTTCCAAGGGCGAGACCTACAATCTCTCACTTATGGCCCGTGGCGGCGACGGCTTCGCCGGCCCGCTCACGATTTCCCTCGAAAGCTCTGAAGGCGTTCCTTACGACACTGCGACTATTCCCACTCTCGCCGGCGATTGGAAGACTTACACCTTCGCACTCAAGGCCAGCGCCAGCGATCCCAAGGCCCGGCTGGTTATTAGTGCCAACCAAGCCGGCACCTTCTATCTCGATATGGTGTCGCTCTTCCCGGCGACCACTTGGAAAGGCCACGGCTTCCGCCCGGACCTTGCGGAGATGCTCGCCGGTCTCAAGCCTGCCTTCGTGCGCTTCCCTGGCGGGTGCTGGGTCGAGGGCGACACCATGAAGGAAGCCTACCGTTGGAAACAGACCATCGGCGATCCCGCCGAGCGCCGCACTCAGCATAACATCTGGGCCTACGAAGCCACGCACGGCATCGGCTTCCACGAGTATCTCCAACTCTGCGAAGACCTCGGTGCCGCGCCCCTCTTCTGCCTCAACGTCGGCATGTCTCACCGGGAAAATGTTCCCATGAATCAAATGGGTGAGTTTGTGCAGGACGCTCTCGACGCCGTCGAATATGCCAATGGCTCCGCCGACAGCACTTGGGGTTCTTTGCGCGCCAAGGCTGGCCACCCTGCGCCGTTTAATCTTCAATACCTTGAGATAGGCAACGAGAACGGCGGCCCCGCTTACAACGAGCGTTACGATCTCTTCGCCAAGGCGATCATGGCTAAGTATCCACAGATGCACCTTATCGCCAACGTCTGGGGCGGCTATCCCAAGGACAGTCCCGTCCAGATTGTGGACGAGCATTATTACGACACGCCGGACTTCTTTATCAACCAAGCCGGCAAATACGACTCCTATAAGCGCACCGGCCCCAAGGTCTTTGTCGGTGAATACGCCGTCACTAGGAACGCCGGCCTCGGTAACTTGCGCGGCGCCATCGGCGAGGCTGCCTTTATGACTGGCCTGGAACGTAACTCCGACGTTGTCATCATGGCCGCCTATGCACCCCTCTTCTGCAACGCCAGTCACAAACGCTGGCCCATCAACCTTATTAACTTCGACAGCACGCGTAACTTCGGCCTGCCCAGTTACTATGTCCAAAAACTCTTCGCCGAACACCGCGGCGACGTCGTCCTGCCCGTGGACGTGAACGTGCCGGTCGTGCAAGAAAGCACCCGTGGCGGTGGTGTCGGGGTTGGTACCTGGCTTACTCAGGCTGAGTTCAAGGACATGAAGGTTACCCGCGACGGTCAGACGCTCTTCGCCGCCGAGCCCGCGAGAGGCACTGAAGGCTGGCGGTTGCACGGCGGCGATTGGAAGGTCCAGGACGGCGCCCTGCGGCAAAACGCCCTCGGTGACAACATCCGCGCCCTCGTCGGCGATAAGTCTTGGACGGATTACACTTACACCCTCAAGGCCCGCAAACTCGGCGGCAACGAAGGCTTCCTCATTCCCTTCCTCGTTGAGGACGACACTGCCAAGAGTTGGTGGAACATCGGGGGCTGGGGTAACACCCGCCATGCCCTCGAGATTGGTGGCATCGTGGCCCGGGAGGAGGAAGGCCGCATCGAGACTGGCCGTTGGTATGACATCCGCATAGAAGTCCGCGGCCCGAGCATCAAGTGTTACTTAGACAACCGCCTCATCCATGATGCGAAATATCCCGTCGCAAAACCGCTCCACGCCTCCGCCACCCGCGACCAAGCCAGCGGCGAAGTCATCCTTAAGGTCGTCAATGCCTCGGCCGAGGCGCAACCGGCGGAGATCAAGCTCAACGGCGTCACTAAGACCACCAGTCCGGCGCAGGCCTTGGTGCTCACCTCCGAAAAAGCCACTGACGAGAACACCCTCCAAAACCCGATGAAAGTCGTGCCCATCGCCCAGAAGCTGCCTGTCACCGGCACCACGCTGAGCCACACCTTTCCCGGGAACTCCCTCACTGTTATCCGCGTCAAAGCCGAATAGCGCGTTCCTTGTCTCCTCCCACCCCGGGTAGCCTCCTCACACATCCTGAGACTCTTTCAAGACTGTAGGAGCCGACGTAAGGAGGCTGCGTTGTCGCCGTCACTAACCCTGAAGGCGATCAATGGCGGAGCTGGCCAGTGCCACTTGCGCCTTGTCGGTATGGAGGGCGAAGTCTATGGCAAAGCTGCGCGTTTCACCGGGGGCCAGGCGCGGCACTCGTCCAGCCTGCCGCTCGACTTGGCGCGGATTGGGGTAGCCGGTGCCCGGTTCCAAGCCAGTGACATAGCCGTCCGCGATAGCTCCGGTGTTTTTCCAAAGCGTTAGGCAGGGAAGCTGGTCCAGCGCGAAGGTCATGGACACGCCCCGATCAGCGGCCGCGTTGTGGAGCATGACCAAGGCGCGGCCCGAGTCGTCGGCCAACGGTTCCAGGAAATAGACTTGTTCGGCGAAGCCCGCCGTCGGGGCGGCATAAGTGTCGAATTGCCGAACGTGCTCCGCAGAGTAGGCGTTGGCTGGCGTCACTCGTTTGAAGGCGGCCCGGAAGCGGGCACCCGCTTCGAGCAATGGCGGGCCGTAATTGACGTGGTAGAGTAATTGAAACTCCTGGCTAACCGCGCCTGCATTGCGGATGCGGTCCTCGACGCGGAAGCAATTGGATCCCGGTTCGGTGGAAATCTCCGTCCAGAGTTCGAATTGGGGACCGAAGAGTCCCCGCTCGTCCACTCGGCCGCGCACCCGGATGCGGTAAGGTGGAGTGCGATCAATGGTTACTTCCACCTCGGAGGCCGGAGTGTTCGCGATCTTGCCGTGCAAGGTCAGGTCCAGCGCGGCCTCGGTGCCGGTGGGGGTGCGGAACTTATCCGGGCCGGGAGCGCCGCAGGATTCTAGTCCGCAACGCACGAGCCATTCATTGAATCCCTCCAACCAGCCAAGGCCACCACGACTCTGTAGGTTGACGAACTTCGGATGCACCACTTCGCGCACTGGCGAATCCCAGCCCAGCCTTAGTTCGCCCATCTCCACTCGGAGCACGCCCATGCCCCGCGTCGGGATCACCGTGAAGCGCAGCGCGCCGTTGTCCACTTCGATCACGTCCACGCCTTCCTGTTTGCCGCCGTGCAAGGTGTACTTGCGCACGGAACAAGGCGGTGTTCCGGGCAGTTTCAGGTCGCGGTGGGAAAGCTGCCAGTCGCCTACCTGTAGGTTGGCGGCGACGCTGGTGAGTGTCTGGCGGAAAGGCTCCGGCTGCGGAGCGCGGAGTGTTTTGGCTTTGGGCATAAACTATTGTGGCTCTTTCAAAACTCAGCCGCCGCTGACCGGACGGGTCGCAAGCTTCCCGGCACGGCCTTGATCCGCCGGCTGGTAACGCAGGTTTTCAGCCTGCTGTATCGCAGATTTTTAATCTGCGAACCTCCCCGCCAGCCGACGGCCTGCCGGATGAAATCCGGCGATACAGCAGGTTGAAAACCTGCGCTACCAACTGCTCCGGCGACGGCTACAGCGGCTTGATCCGAAGGTTGCGGAACTGGACTTTCATCGGCGGCCCGGCGTGAAGCTGCAAGGCCAGAATGCCGGACTTAGCGGCCTTCGCCACTTGTTCGTCGGTTACGTCCACTGTTGGCAGGCCGTTGACGAATTGCTGGAGATGGTTGCCCTTGGCGATCACGACGTAATCGTTCCAGTCGCCATCCTTGATGGTGGCCTGGACTGCCTTCGGGTCGCCGACGGAGCCGACTACTTCGATTTTCGGTTGCCCAGGCTTGGCGGGGTTGTCCTTAATAACAACCTTCTGGCCGCGCGTCGCCAGGATGCCTCGGCCGCCCTCTTCGTAGAGAATGCCGGTGTAAGTCGGGCCTCTCTCCATGTCGGCTTGATAACCATGCACGACGAAGTCAGGCAGCGCCTTGCTGCGGTACTGGACGCCGGAGTTGCCAAAGTCGCCGCTGAACTTGAAGGCAAAGCGCAGTTCAAAGTCGCCCACGATCAAGTTCGTGCCGTCGCTTTTGGCGATGATGAAGTTATTGCCCTTCGCCGGGTTGTCGGCGGTGGTAATGCCAGTGATGGCTTGGTCCTGCACGGACCAATGATTGGTGCGGCCAGCCCAGCCGGTGAGGTCTGTGCCGTTGAACAGGCTCTGGAAGCCCGGCTCGACCTTCTGCGCTGAGAGCGACAGGGGGTGGGCCAAGGCCAGCGCGGCTGGCAGGACAGAGACAAGGATTCGAGTGATTTGTTTCATAGTTATTAGTTATTAGTTATTAGTTGTTAGTTGCAAGTTGTAAGTTCACTTCAGCACTTTTTTCAAAAACTTCAGCCCCTTAGTCGCAATTTCGTCGCGACTGGGTTCGATCTGACGCCAGATCGCCGCGGCGCGGGCGATGACCTTCACGTCCGAGGTGAAGGACTCGATCACCACGTCGCCGTCGTATTTCACTTCCTTGAGCGCCTTGGCGATGCCTTTCCAGTCAATGTGATCGCCGCCGGGCGTGCCGCGATCGCTGCCGCAGGCGTGGAT
>CAINDV010000862.1 GCA_903847485.1 uncultured Verrucomicrobiota bacterium | reverse complement strand
TTCGCTGCCTGTGCCCCAAGGGCGACATTTACTACCTCCGCCACGCCCCAAACAAAAAGGCCAAACCCATCGTCCTGCGCCATTGCCCGGTGTTCTGACCCATTCCAACTTTGTTCGCACACTTTTTCTAACTTTGTTTGCTACACGACATGGCGGCCGAGTGAACTTGCAGAATTTCAATTTCTGGTCATCTTTGGCCTTCGTTGGTCATGTTGGGTATCTCCACTGGCGGTAGTTTTCTGCCTCCGGACGACGAGCGCGGCAAAGTGGTTCCTTGCGGTCAGCAACCGGCTTTGGGTGGGAGCAGCCAGGCAGTGCGCCGGACCTTAATGTTCCCTTAAGGTCCACGCGCGCAAGATGCGCGCCGTGAAGCCTGAAGCCGCTGTCGCGAAGAGGTCGGGCGCGGCCAAGCACAGTGAGATTGTTTCATCATGACCCGGGTAACCGTTTTTCGGCAAAGGTGTTCAGCACCACGCAGCACCATCCATCCCACCTTCTCGGGGCAGAATGATCTTCGATATGAATGAGATGAGAAAACACTTCCCGCTACGCCTCTGGGTTACCGCCTGGCTGGCCCTGACGGTCAGTTCGGGGCGACTTCACGCGCAGGAAGCCCCGCGGGACATTTGCCGGCTGCTCGGCGGCAGATCGGATCGAACCTTTGCGGGTCGGCCCGGGAATCTGTACGCCGTGGTTGGCGCCAAGCCCCGGCTCATCTTCATGGCGGCGGATCTCTCCGCCAAGTCCAGTCTGCTCCGTGGCAAGGTCGTGGAATGGCGTCCCGACTACGTTCAACTGCAGCCCGACGCGCTGGTCGGAGCGGACGGCCAACCGGTGGAGGGACTCACGGCAGAAAAATACTGCTGGATCGGCCCGACGGACAGCGTCCTGACCGAGCATGTTTTCAAGAACTCCACGGCCACCGAACGAACGGTACGGTTGAGTTTCGATCTGCAAGGCGTCGAGGAGGTGACATCGCTCGATGGAATGCTGACCTGCAAGATTTCCGCCGGTTTTCCGCAATCGGTTATCCCGCAGCTTTTCGGGGCGCTGTCGGCCACGCATCCGGTGAGGGTTTCCGACGGCAAGCTGTGGATGGATGTTGCCATTCCGGCCGGGAAGTCAGTGAGCTGCGTGGTGGCGCTGGCCATCGGAGCGGACGCCGGCAAAGTGAAACAAACCGCCCGCCTCAGCGCGGACCCGCGCGGTGAAAGCACCCATTACTGGAATCGCATGCTCACGGCGGAGATTCCGTCCTTTGCCTGCAACGACCCCTACCTGGAGAAGCTCTACTATTTCCGCTGGTGGTCACTCCTGACGAAGCTGAACGTCGGCGGCTTCGGTCATTGGAGCAAGCCGCTGGCACGGGAAGGCACGGTGGGGTTCAACTCCCTGATCAGCTACTCCGGCGGGCCGAACACGATTGATCTCCGTTGGATGCACTCGCCGGAGTGGGCCTACGGCAACATCCAGTCCTTCTATGACAATCTGCACGATGGAAAGCTGGCCAATCACATTTACCCGGATGTGCTTGATGGCGACGGCGCCAACCACGCGCCGGGCCTGAATGGGAAGCCCATGGATTTTCCGTATCACAACTTTCTCGTCAAAGCGCTGACCGACATCCATGCCCTGCATCCCGACAAAGCGATGCTGCGGCAGTTGTGGCCGGCGTTGCAGCAGGCCACCGGGCTCTACGACCGCGAACTGGATGCCGACCGCGACGGCCTCTACGAAACCTACCCCTGGAGCAACATTACCGGCCAGGAATGGGGCGCTCGCTTTCTCTACTTTCACCCCTACGACAACCAGCTTGGCTACGAACGGACCTGGGGTCCGAATGACGACGCCGACGCGGCGAAAATGGCCGACACGATCGAGAAGAGCGTCATGCTGCGACCCGGGACGAAAATTCCCCGCACCGCCGCGGAAATGCTCAAACAGGTGGATCAAGACCGCCATTACCGTCAGGAAACATTCGACGAGAATTGTTATGCGTAGCCGACCTGAAGGCGATGGCGGACATCGCGGAGATCCTCGGCGAGAAGGACGCACGCCAGCGCTGGCTGGCCGCGGCGAAACGCACCCGCGGTTTGGTGCTGAACCGACTTTGGGATCCGGCCACCGGCTTCTTCTACGACCGCGACGGCGTGACGAAGGAATGGTCGCTAGCAGCCTGTCTGACTTAGCTCAAGGCGGCAGGCAAGGTGGTGGTGGTTTCCCGGACGGCTGTGAAAATGGGTTCTGGTTCATCGGTGGCGGAACCCACTTGGTGATGTTCTGGCGCGCCACTAAGGTTGCCACCGG
>CAINDV010000861.1 GCA_903847485.1 uncultured Verrucomicrobiota bacterium | reverse complement strand
GGGGCGGAATGTCTATGCGGGGCGGCGGGGCACATTCCGCCCCTCCGGGGCTTGACCGCGTTAGGCTGGACACGACTATAAACATCACGCTCCTACGGAGCTGGGGCCGAACCGCCTCCTGGCGGCAAGGTGGCTGGCTTTCTCCGGTTCCGATCGAGGCGTGAGCAAAAAGCGCAGATTGTGACCGCGCGCAGCATATCTTCGTCAATGAGGGTCGGAGAGGAGATTGGAACTCTTCCCCGCCCTCCCAAACCGGACAGTATGCCGGTCGTGCCGGGCCAAGAGCGCACGAGTTTCACCCGGCGCTGTCCCGCAGCCGCCGCAGGCGGAGGCTTCCGCCGACGCGGCGACCGCACCCACCGGAGAGCGGCTATTCGGTAACGACTTTGGCGGCGTGCGCTTGGGTGGCACGCTTGCGCTGGTTGGCGTCGAGAATCTTTTTACGCAGGCGCAGATTCTTGGGTGTGGCTTCGACGTATTCGTCGGGGCCGATGTATTCGAGGGCGCGCTCCAGGCTGAGTTTGAGCGGAGGATTGAGCTGGATGCCCTTGCCATCGCCTTGGGAACGCATGTTGGTCAGCTTCTTTTCCTTGCAAGGGTTGACTGGGATGTCGTTTTCGCGGGCGTTCTCACCGACGATCATGCCGGCGTAAATAGCGTCGCCCGGCTCGACCATCAGCCGGCCGCGTTCCTGGATCATGTTCATCGCGTAGGCCATGGCCACGCCGCCCTCCATGCTGACTAGCGAGCCGTTCTTCCGCGCCGCGATCTCGCCGCGATCCGCGCCGTATTCGTGGAAAAGATGACTCATCACGCCCAGGCCGCGGGTCTGGTTGACGAGGTCCGTCTCGAAGCCGATCAGGCCGCGCATCGGGACGTGGGCCTCAATGGTGACGTGGCCGCCGTGGTGGTTCATGGCGACGATTTCGGCCTTGCGGGAGGCCAGGTTTTCCATCACGGCGCCCATGTTATCCTGGGGGATTTCGAGGTAGAGCTTTTCAATCGGCTCCAGCAGGTTGCCGGCGGGATCGCGACGCCAGAGCACTTCGGGGCGGGACACCAGCACCTCGTGCCCCTCGCGCCGCATCTGCTCGACGAGGATGGCGATCTGCATTTCGCCACGGCCGCTGACGTGGAACACCTTCGGGTCGCTGGTGTCCGCCACGCGCAAGGCGACGTTGGTGCGCAGCTCCTTGGTCAGGCGCTCGCGGATGTGGCGGGCGGTGACGAGCTTGCCATCAAGACCGGCGAGCGGGCCGTCGTTGACGGCGAATTCCATCTGGATCGTCGGCGGGTCAATGGGCTTGGACGGCACGCTGGCGCGCTCAGGATTGTCCACCAAGGTTTCGCCGATGAAGACTTCCTCGAAGCCGGTGATGCCGACGATGTCGCCGGCGTGGGCTTCCTGGATTTCGATGCGCTTGAGGCCCTCGAAATGGTAGATCATCGTGATCTTGCCGGGGAGTTTCGTGCCGTTGATGTGCAGGCAGAAGGCGGAGTCGCCCACTTTGATTTTGCCGGAGTAAATTTTGCCGAAGGCAATGCGGCCCAGGTAATCGCTGTAATCCAGGTTGGCGACCAGCACCTGGAAACCCTCACAGGCGTGGGCGCGGGGCGGGGGGATGTGCTTGATGATGGCGTCGAAGAGCGGCTCCATGGTGCCGGTGACGTGCTCCAGTTCGACCTTGGCGTAGCCGTCTTTGGCGCTGGCGTAGATAACGGGGAAATCCATCTGCTCGTCGGTGGCATTGAGCGAAATGAACAGTTCCCAGACCAAGTCGAGCACCTTCTTCGGGCTGGCGTTGTCGCGATCAATCTTGTTGATGACGACGATGGGCTTGGCACCGGCTTCCAGGGCTTTGCGGAGCACGAAGCGCGTCTGCGCTTGCGGGCCGTCGGCGGCATCCACCACCAGCAGCACGCCGTCAATCATGTTCATGATGCGCTCTACCTCGCCGCCGAAGTCGGCGTGGCCGGGGGTGTCCACGATGTTGATGTGGTAGTTCTTGTATTTGAAGGCGGCGTTCTTGGCGCGGATGGTGATGCCCTTTTCGCGCTCCAGATCCATGGAGTCCATGAGGCGTTCCTCCGTGGACTCGTGCTGGTTGAGGCGGAACGTCCCGGACTGCTTCAGGAGGCAGTCAACGAGGGTCGTCTTGCCGTGGTCCACGTGCGCGATGATGGCGATATTACGAATGTGCTGCATAAATATGTTCCGAAAGAGCCGGCCAAGGTGCCGGATTGCCGCCAAAGGTCAAGCTTGGCGCTGGCACCAAGCGGCAGCTCAGTCGCCGGAGAGGGCGCGGAGGGACTGTTCCAACTGCTGGCGCAGTGCCTCCCGCTGCTCGTCGGTCGCATTGCGCGGTACGCGGATTGGCGGGCCGGCCAGCATGATACAGGTGGAAAAGGGCAACGGAATCTGGAACCGGTCCCAGGTCTTGAGGGTGATTTTCCAGCCCAGCCGGTAGGAGAACGGCAGGATCGGTAGGCCGGTCACTTGCGCCAGCGCCACGGCACCGTCTTGCACGACGTAGCGAGGACCGCGCGGGCCGTCGGGAGTAATGGCGAGGTCGTAGCCATTCTCGGCCCAGGTGGTGAGTTCGAGCAGCGCCTGGCGCCCGCGCCGGCTGGTGGAGCCGCGCACTGGTTGCACGCGGAAGGCGTCGAGAATCGCCGCCAGCAACGCGCCGTCCCGGCTGGCGCTGCATATCGCGGCCATGCCTTTGGTGGGGTTGCGGGCAATGCCGTAGCGGTAATAGCCGATGAGGCAGAGCGGGAGGCGGTTGTGCCAGACGGCGTAAATGACCGGCGTGCCGGGCGCGGGATCGAAGAACCCGGAGCGGTCGTCCAAGCGGTGGCGCAACGTCGCCGCCACGGTGCGAATCGCGGTGGCGATGACCCAGGCGACGACGCGCTGGAGCCGCGTCGGCGTGTGGGGGACGATAACGCCGGATTTGGGCTTGTCGGCGCGGGCGGGCGGCTGGGTAGCGGTGGCCGCCATCAGGAACCTTGTTTGAGGCTGGCCCGCACGAGCGCCTCGACGGACGCCTCCGGGCCGAGCAGCGCCTGCGTCTTGCGGACGGCGTCGTGCGCTTCGATTTGCTTGAAGCCCAGGGCGATGAGCGCCAGCACGGCGTCGTTGAGTTTCTGGTCGGCGGGCGACAGGGCGCGCTCGGCGCTGGCGGCTTCCCACGAGCCGGCCACGCCAATCTTATCCTTCAACTCCACGACGATGCGCTCGGCGGTTTTCTTGCCGACGCCGCTGATGGACGACAGCGCCTTCACGTCGCCGCGGGCCACCGCCCCTTTGAACGTCACCGCGTTCATGCCGCTGAGGACGTTGAGCGCGATCTTCGGGCCGATGCCGCTGACGGTGTGGATAAGCAAACGGAAGAGATCACGCTCCGCCGCCGTCATGAAGCCATAGAGCACATGGGCGTCTTCGCGGATGGCTAGGTGCGTGAGCAGCCGGATTTCGCCGCCGGGGGCGGGCAGTTTGTCGTAGGAGGAAAGTGGAATTAGCGCCTCGTAGCCGACGCCACCGACATTCACCACGACTTGGCTGGGCAGGGCTTCGACGAGTTTGCCGTGGAGGAAGGTGATCATGGCGCGCGAAACGCGAAATCCGAAATCCGAAATCCGAAACCCGAAACCCGAAACAGGCCCTGCCAGAACCGAATCGTTGGCAAGAACGTGAGGTGAAAAATGGAGAGGCCTCCCCGCAACCCCGCGCCGGTAGGGCGACGCTCCCGCGGATCTGCGTCCAAACCGGAGCGCCGACATTCTTGTCGGCGTGGTTCTGGTTTGCACGGACTGGCCGACAAAAATGTCGGCGCTCCGCCTTGGTGGCGGCTCCGCAGAAGCGTCGCCCTACCGGCGCATGGATTCAGCAAGAAGCCTTCCCCATTTTTCACCCGCCACCTTTTTGCCATCATGGGCGCGATAAATTGAAGCCACTTTGCGTTAGATTCCGACTGGACTAAGCGAAAAAGCTCCATCTGCCCGCGCCCACTCCTCCGCTCTGACGCCATCCGGTTCGGATTTCGGATTTCTCCCATGCTCATCTTGCTCCTAACTACGCCTCCCCTCACACCCTCTTCGGCGGCGTGAGGGAATAGCGGCCCTGTTCCTGGGCGTGGGTTAAAGCCAGCGCCAGCGCGTCGGCGGCATCGGGTTCCGGCACAGCGGGCAGGTTCAACAGGCGCTGGACCATCTTCGCTACCGCCAGTTTTTGCGCCGCGCCGTAGCCGACGATGGCCTGCTTCACTTTGCGCGGGGCGATTTCGTAAATTTCCAAGCCTGCCTCCGCCACCGCTGCGATCGCCGCGCCGCGCGCTTCGCCCATGATGAGGGCCGTCTGGAGATTTTGCGCGAAGAACAAGCCCTCGATCACGCAGACCTCCGGTTTGTGCTGCCGCAGCACGTCGCGGAGGCCGTGGAGAATGGCCAGCAGGCAGCGCGAGTGCTCCCAGCCAGCGGCGCAGCGGATCGTGCCACACGTCACCAGCGTCGGTGCCGTCCGGCTCCCGCAGATGATGCCATAGCCCGTGCCGCGCAGCGACGGATCCACGCCCAGCACCAGCCGATGCCCCCGGGCCAACGGACGCAAGCCGCCTTCGTTGACCGGCTTGGCGGTGCGCGCGGTCTTCAGGCGGACTTCGAGTTTGCGAAATTGGAGCGGCGTAATGCCCACGCCGTCATTGTGCCGACACGTTCCCCGATGCAAAGGAGAAAAGGAACTTCCGTCGCCGCGCTTGCTTCGCCGCCGCGTTTTTCCGATGGTTTGCGCCGGCCGTCCCGTCGGATGGCTTGACCAAACGATTTCAAAAGCCAAACGACTATGATGAAGCAATCCCGACTCCTGGGCCGCACGCTCCGCGAAGTGCCCAAGGACGCCCAAACCGCTGCCCACGCCCTCATGCTGCGCGGCGGTTTCATCCAGCAACTTTCCTCTGGCGTCTATAACTACATGCCGCTGCTGGTGCGCTCGCTGAACAAGATTTCCCAGATCATCCGCGAGGAGATGAACGCCGCCGGCGCCGTCGAACTCCTCATGCCCGCACTCCTGCCCAAGGAGCT
>CAINDV010000860.1 GCA_903847485.1 uncultured Verrucomicrobiota bacterium | reverse complement strand
TTGTTGAGGCCCTTCTCTGGGTCGCGCGCGGAGAGTTCCTGGTGCTTGTGGTCGTAGTTGTCGCACACCTCGGACTGGCAGATGGCGCGCGGCGCGCAGTTGCGGAACACTTCCGCCAGCATCCCCACTTCCAACGCCCAGTCGTGGGGAATCCGCACGCGACGCACCAGGTCCACGTCCATGGAAAACTCCCCCGCCAATGGGTAACGAAACGTGTCCATGTACACGAGGTAGGAATGCTGCCCGATGATGGTCTTGAGCGCTCGCAGCAGCGGGGTGACTAGCAGGCGCATGACGCGGCCGTTGAGCTTGTCGGTGACCCGAGCGTAGTAACCTTTGCAGAAGTCGAAGCCCAAGGCCGGATGCGCCACGGGGTAGCACAAGCGGGCCAGTAGTTCACGGTTGTAAGTGAGGATGTCGCAATCATGCACCGCCACCATGCGGGCTTGTTCGCTGGCCAGCACGTAGCCAAAACAGGTCCACACGTTGCGTCCCTTGCCACCAGGACCGGCACCCAACTCCGCAACCTCCAGCTTTTTGTAAAGCTGCTGCATCCGTGGCCCGTCGTTCCACAGCAACGTCGGCTGCTGTGGCATTTGCGCGAAAAAGCGCCGGGCTTTTTTCCAGCCGCGCGCATTGGCCCCGTCAATGCCGACGACAATCTGTTTGAGATACGCAACACTCTTCAGTTCGCGGGCAATGCCCCGGAGCGCCTTGGTGCCCACCTCGCGGATGTGGCAGGGCAACACGAGGGCGATGGGCGTTTCTTTGGCAAACTCCTGCAAATCCTGCTCCAACCGGGGCAGGTTGGTTGCTCCGAGGCGGTGCAGCGTGGCGATGGCACCAGTCTGGAAGAAGTCAGACATGGGGCGTTCCCTTCCTAGTGGCGGACCTCGGTGGTGGGTCTTTGGCTTCGGTTCTCGCCGGGTTGTTGCCGGTAGTTAGTTGCCCATCACGCCCGCCTTCTGTCATAGGACTGTCCGGTTGGCCGTCAAACATTACGCCGGCATAGGCAATTCGCATCAGCATCGCCATCGAAAGCGCGAACAGAAGCGTGATCACCATGGCCGCTGCCTGCCGTCCGGCTACTTCCTGCGATCCTCCGGCCCAGGCAAAAAACGTCTGAGAGAGCAGTATGAAGTTGACCGGGATCAGGGTCAGAATCGGCAGCGCCTTGCCGCGCCTGCCAGCCAGTGCCCTGAGGCTCCAGACTAGGCAGCAAGCGCCCCCCGCCAAGCCCGCAATCAGCGTGGGCCGGGCCAGAGACGGAACCAGGTAATGAGTCAGGTAACTAAGGCCGGCGAGCAGCAGGCTGTAAACGGCCAATTGAAGGCCAATGGTTTTATTCATAGCGTGAACGACACGTTTTGAACCGCCCCGGCCAGCAACGCAACCATCGGATACGACGCGAACCCACTTGATCGTATAATCGCGTGGGGAGAGGAGGACTCTCCGCCACAGGCCACGGTATCCGAAGCTTCATTGCGTACAGAGCAATTCCGTTGCTTGGATGGCGGCCCGACCATCCGGTTTTCCTCCGACGGCACACGCCATCGGACCCTTGAACTCGTCTCCGGCGATTGACCGCCTGAGACAGGCCGTAGTGTGTGCCCCGCTGAGGTGAGTGTCAAGCAGCGCGTCACGCTTCCGACAGATTCTTGGATCGCTGCGGGCAGTCATATCAGCATTTCGTCCCTTCAGGCAGCCACCACCGCCACGGCCCGCGTCTTCTCCCGGCGTTCCCGATACCAGGCGATTCCCACGCTGACCTCGTAGAGGATTTGCAGTGGGATGGCCATCATCACCTGCGTGGCCACATCGGGCGGCGTGAGCATAGCCCCCACTCCAAAACTCACGACGATGACGTAACGCCGGATGGCAGACAGCTTCGCGTAGTCCACCAGGCCGAGCTTCACGAGGACGAGCACCACCACCGGAACCTGGAATCCCAAACCCATGCCCAGCATAAACTTTGAGACGAACCGCACATAATCCTCCGCTTGCCACTGTGGAACCGAGAAGCCCAGCCATTCGCTGTATTGCACCGAGGCGGTCAGGGCCACGGGCATAAGGACGAAGTAGCAGAAGGCCACGCCCAGCACGAATAGCCCCAACCCGTAGGTCAGCCCGGCGCGCACACACTGCTTCTCCACCCGTCGTAGTGCCGGCACCAAAAAGGCGAGGATCTGGTAGAAAATGACCGGCATGGCCAGCACCAAACCGGACCACAGCGCCACGCGGAAAGCCACGACAAACCCGCCCGCCGGACTCAGCGTGACAATCGGCACATTCAAGCTGGCCGCTGCCGCCACCGCCGCCGCGTTCTCCTCCGGACGCACGCGCAGGAACCAAAGGTTCCCATCGGTGTCGCTCGGGGCCAGTTCGACCGCCAGTGCCACCACGCGGTTACTGCTGTAGGGGCCGATCAGTTTGTGTTCCTCGGCTAGCCGGAATGTGCCCAGGTGATTCGTTAGGAAGGAGAGGCTGACGATCTGTCCTGGATGCGAGTAGGCCGTCCGCGCCTGGCTGAGCGGCCACAGAAACAGCTTGATGACCTGGTTGCCCGCCAGCAAGCACACCACCACAGCCACGCCCAGCGCGGCCAGGCTCTTAATCAAGACCCAGCGCAAATCCTCAAGGTGTTCAAGGAAAGCCTTGACCGGACCTCCGCTCTCCTCTTCCTCAGTCGTCAGAGGCACCTCGTTGTTGTTATCGCTCATGCTTTTTCGTCCTTCAATATGCTTGGCTGGCTGTTTATGGCTTGTCCGGCTTGCGGAGCGAGGCACACGGCGGACCGTTGTTGCCAGTTTACGCCGGCGGGTGACCTCGCGCTGCTGCCTCACTGGGTTCGGCTGGTGCCGGCGTTGCGCCGGAGGCGCTGGGGGGCGACTCGAAGAGCCACACGAGCATGCCCAAGGACGCGGTGGCGAGAACTGAGGCCCCGATCAAGATCGCCGTGCGATGCGCTTCGTCATTGGTCGCCGTGCGCCAACCGATGACTGCCTGCATCGCTAGGGCGTAAAGCCCAAGCCCAAGCGCGTATTCCGCCACCACTTGGCACCGGCACCTTCCCAGCATCAGCCCACCACAAACTGCCGAAACCGCCCCGCTCATACCAATCAGAATGGGCAGAACTGGCTTGGCCCCGAGGTTGGCCAGGTGTCCGAAGACACCAGCAGCGGCAAGAATGCTTCCATACACCAGCAAGCTGACTGAAATTGCGCGCTTCACGATTGTAGGAGGCCTGGTTCTACCGCCGATGCCTGGCTATTGGCGCGCGCGCCTTGGGCGGTGCCAGGTATTGGTTGCGGGACTACCAGCAACAGACTGCGTCCCAACCGAACCAGCCCTTCTGCCACCGATCCTTCCACCAGCCGATGCCACCACGATTCCGGTTGGCATCCTACCACCACCAAGTCGCAGTTTTCCCGTTTCGCCACCCGTGCAATTACGTCGGCTCCGGCGATGCCCGTCTCGCTCAAGGCGCTCACCGAAAGCCTCGCGGGCACATGCTGCCTCGCCCAAGCCCACAGCCGCTGCTCGATAGCTTCCGGCACTTCGGCGCGAAACGGGCGGCGCTGTCCTGGACCGACACGCGGGGCATTTCCGTAGAGACCCGGCACGTAGAACAACATCACTTCAGCCGCCACCGGCCCGGCCAGCGTGGCGGCCAGGCTCAGCAAAGCGGCCGAGGTTTCCGACAAATCCACCGGCACGAACACGCGTCGCCATAAGACTGATGGGCAGACTGCGGAGGCAGCCTGGCGCTGCGCAAGGACGGTGAGAGGCACCACGAAGGTAGGACAAGGCGTTTGTCGTATGATTCGCCCCACGGTTCGGCAAGAGAGCAGATCGCCACTGTCGGCATGGACATCCGTCGCGAGTACCAGAAAGTTGCCCGGTTTCTCATCTGCGGCGGCCACAATTTCCTGCTCCAACTTGCCCACTCGCAGGAAGGTGCCACCACGCCGACCGAACGGTATCCGCTCGCGCGCCAAGTGGACCAGATGCCGGGACGTGGTCCGCTCCGCATCTGCTTCGGTGCGCGCCAGCGGGACGCCGATCGGATCGTGACGGGTAAAACCTGGGGCCACCACCTGTAGCAGTGCCACACGGCTGCCCAGATGTGCCGCCAAGGCCACGCCCCAGTCCAGGATTTGCGCCGAAGCGGTACTGTCGTCCACTGGGACCAGAATATGCCGGCCATCGCCGGCCAACTCTGGCGGGGCGGGGAGTTGGTTTGCAAGCTCGCCGGCCGCAGGCGCGGAGGTTGGATTTATGCTGGGAGACTCAATTGAAGGCAGTGCCTCGAAGGATTTTAGAACGACGGTTGGTTTCATGCGCCATGTCCCACCTGTCCCCGAATAGGGGTTGTGGTCTGAATCGCCTTGCGAAGCACTCAACCAGCCGAGGACGCCGGGATCCCGTGAAGGCACACTGCTCCTTGCGGAGAGAAGGACTTTCCGCCGCTCGTGGGCATGTCTGAAGCTTCATTGCGCAACAACAATTCATCTCTTCAGATGGCGGCCCGACCATCTCGTCAACCTCCAATGACACACGTCATTGGACCCTTCGATTCGTACCTGCGGGCACTCTTGGTACCCGCAGTGCGCCACCATGTTCCGCAGGAAGCGGCGTTTGGTCAAGCATTCCGTTCAAACGACGATCAAATTAAAAAAGTTCGCGTGTTCGCTTCTCGGGTGAGATACTTTTGAAGCTGTGAAGTTACTCATCGTCCATCACCATTTCCGGCCCGGCGGCGTTCGTCGTGTCATCGAACTCGCCACGCCGCACCTCGTTGCGCACTGGCCGGGGCACATTCGGGAAGTGGTGCTGGCCGCCGGCGAAGCGCCCGACCCAGCCTGGCTGCGGGGCTTTCGCCAACGGCTCCAAGGCACGCCCGTCAAGGTCTTCATCCAGCCGGCATTCGGCTATGTGTCCGAACTTTCGCTGGACGCCAAAAGCCTCCAGCACCGCGTGGCGGATGGCCTCTTGGGACTGCTGCGCGAAACCAGGCCTGCCGACTGCCTCATCTGGGCGCACAACCTCGGCTTAGGACGCAACCTTTACCTTGCGCGCGAACTGACCTTCTCCTGCCACTGCTGCGGCTACCCACTCATCATGCACCACCATGACTGGTGGTTCGAGAACCGCTGGCATCACTTCACGGCCATGCGTGACCCCGGCTTCCGCAAGCTGGACGCGGTGGCCAGCGCTGTGCTGGCTGGCTCGCCGAACATCTGCCACGTCGCCATCAACCAAGCTGACGCCGCCGTGCTGAAGAAACACTTCCCCGGCCTGGCTGGCTGGCTGCCCAACCCGATCGAGACGGTGACGCCACCACCCGCCCGCGTGCAGGCCGCCCGCACCTGGCTGCACCAACAACTCGGCGAGACCGCGCCTGTATGGCTCTTGCCTGGCCGGTTGCTGCGCCGCAAGAACATCGCGGAGGCGCTCTTGCTCGCTCGCTGGTTACGGCCTGGAGCCTGGTTGGTAACCACCGGCGGCGTAAGTTCGGCGGAAGAACAGACTTATGCGGACACACTTACTGCCGCTGTGCAAACTCATGGCTGGCGGTTGCGCTTGGGTATCATGCAGGGCGACGAAAGTCATAAGCCGTCCGTGCCAGAACTCTTGGCCGCCAGCGAGGCCGTCGTGCTCACGTCGCTTCAGGAAGGCTTTGGCCTGCCCTATCTCGAAGCAGCGGCACTGCGGCGTCCGCTTGTGGCGCGGACGTTGCCCAACATCGCGCCGGACCTGGCTAAGTTCGGATTCAAGTTCCCGCAGTCCTATCAGGAAGTGCAAGTGGACCCGGCCCTATTCGACTGGCACGCCGAGCGCGAACGCCAAAAGTGGTTATTAGTGGAGTGGAAGAGTTTGATGCCCCGCGCCGCCGCCAAACTGGTGGGCAAACCCGCCGTGCTGGCTGTGGGCGAAGTGCCTTGTCCTGTGCCTTTCAGCCGGCTCACCCTTACTGCGCAACTGGAAGTCCTGGCCCAGCCGGTCGAACAATCGTGGACGCAGTGCGCAGTGCATAATCCCTTTCTCAAAACATGGCGCAAACGAGCAGCCGCCGGGCAGTTGCGGGTTAGTCCATGGCCCCGTTTGGCGGCGCGCTGGTTGAGTGGTCGCGCCTACGCCCGGCGGTTCTTAGAGCTGGTGCCGTCCATTGATGCCGACCAGCCAAAGAAGAGCGCCGGCCAGGCCGCACAGGCACAATTCATCCGTCAAAAGCTGCGCGCGGAAAACCTCTATCCCCTCCTATGGAACTCCCGATCATGAAACCTCGCGCAGTCATTTTTGACATCTACGGCACGCTTCTCGAAGTCGGCCAGCCGCCGCCCGAGGCCGACGTCCACTGGCATCGCATCTGTCGCGACCTGCTTCACACCGAGCCGCGCCTCAGCCGCCTTGAATTCTCCATTGCGTCGAGCAAGGTGATTGCCCGGCACCACGAGGCCGCCCGTGCCAGTGGCATACCCTGGCCGGAAGTTCACTGGCCGTCAGTTGTGATCGAAGTCATGCCTGAACTGGCCCAACTCCCGCGTCACACCCAGGAGGAATTCCTATTTCGCCAAATCCAGACCGGCCACGCAATACGCCTGACCGCCGAGGCGGCCACCACGCTGCGCTGGCTCAAAGAGTGCGAGTGTCTGCTGGGCATCGCGTCCAATGCCCAAGCCTATACCTTGCGTGAGCTTCAGGAGGCACTCGCCACCCACGCGCTGGACATGAACCTCTTTGAACACAACCTAAGTTTCTGGTCCTTCGAGCATGGCTTCAGCAAACCCGACCCGCACGTTTTTCAAATCCTCACCGCCCGCCTCGCCGCCCTCGGAATCTCCCCGCGCGAAACTCTCATGGTAGGCGACCGCCTAGACAATGACATCGAACCCGCCAAGGCTCACGGTTGGCTGGCCTGGCAGTTAGGATCACTGTCGGATGGAAGCTGGGCCGACTTGCGCAAAACATTGGGCGGATCGCAACCAATGGCTGCACCATGAGCACTTGCATCCTTACCACCGGCACGCCCAAGCGCATTGGCTTCATCTCCACCCGCTTTCACGGCACTGACGGTGTCACCCTAGAAGCACGCAAGTGGGCGCATATCCTTGGGGGCTTGGGCCACTCCTGTTATTGGATGGCCGGCTTGCTCGACGCACCCCTGGAACTTAGTCACACCGCTCCGCTTGCATTCTTCAATCACCCCGAAGTAGCCGACGTGCAAAGCAAGCTGTTCGGAGTGGCCTTCCGCACCCGCGCCGTCACTAACCAGATTCAGTCCATCAAGGAACGGCTCAAGGACGACCTCTATCGCTTCATCGAGAAGTTCCAAATCGAAGTCTTGGTGCCGGAAAACATCCTGGCCATTCCCATGCATGTGCCGCTGGGTCTGGCCATGACCGAAGTGATTGCCGAAACCACTTTCCCCGTCATCGCCCACCACCACGACTTCGCCTGGGAGCGCGAGCGGTTCACCCTCAACGCCGTCAACGACTACCTCCAGGCCGCCTTCCCCCCGTTGCTCTACGGGATGGAACACGTCGTCATTAATTCAATGCAGCAAAAGGAGTTGGCCCGCCGGCTCGGCATCCCTTCGCAAGTCATCCCCAACGTGCTGGACTTCGAGACTCCGCCGCCGGGCCTGGACGATTACAACCGCGACCTGCGACGAGAAATCGGCCTGCGCGACGAGGATTGGTTCATCCTCCAGCCCACCCGTGTCGTGCAGCGCAAAGGCATTGAGCACGCCATTGAGTTAGTGCGCCGACTCAAGGATCCGCGCGCCAAGCTGGTCATCTCGCATCCCGCCGGCGATGAAGGCAGCGCTTACATGGCCATGCTGCACGACCGCATCGCCGAGGCCGGCATTGCCGTGCGTTTCATCGCCGACCGTGTCGGCGCGACCCGCGGCACGAACGCCACAGGTAAGAAGGTTTACACGCTGTCCGACGTCTATCCCCACGCCGACCTGGTGACCTACCCCAGCCACTACGAAGGCTTTGGCAACGCCTTTCTCGAAGCCGTCTATTTCCGCAAGCCAGTGGTGGTGAACACCTATGCCGTCTATGCCCGCGACATTGATCCGCTCGGCTTCAAAACCATTGAGTTGACGCAACTCGTGACCAAGGACGTCGTCGAGCAAGTTCGCACTGTGCTCCACGACCAAGCTATGCAGGAAGACTGGGCTAGGACCAACTACGCCTTGGGCGTGAAATACTTCTCCTATGCCGTAGCCCGCCGCAAACTGGCGGCCCGGCTGGCGAACTTATTTGGCGAAGGCGTCTAACTGCCTGACAACGCGTTGGTGATTCACGCTCCCTCAGCGTTAAATCTCACTTTTCAGTGACTCGCCGCCGCGAAAGAGAAAGGCGGCGGAACCCCGTCGGACGCGGCTCGGCAGAAGCTTGGAGCGCGCGCAAAACTCCGAGGAGGGCGAAGGTGAGGTCGTCCAAGCTGTGGCATGGGCGGGTAATATCCGCCGTTTCGAGCATGACTCTCAGGGGCGCGAAGAAGACGTCGGTGAGGAGTCGCGGCAC
>CAINDV010000859.1 GCA_903847485.1 uncultured Verrucomicrobiota bacterium | reverse complement strand
CGCCGCCAATCTCCTCCTTCTGACCAAGAACAACGGCGCTCTGCCGAGACGCCGCTACGGCCACTTATCCACCTCGACGTCGCTAATCTGCAACTCGGCTCACCTGTCCCGGCCTGGACTAACCAAGGCACGCTCGGCGGTGAGTTCACGAGTCGCGACGCCCGGCCCGTCGTGGGCATGGCCGCCGGACGCAAGGCAGTCCGCTTCTCCGGCAAGGAGCTGCTCACCGCGTCCTTACCCGCGCCGCGCTCGCTGGCCGGTAACAGCAGCTTCACCGTCGCCGTGTGGGTCAACAACCCGGAGATCGCCGAAAGCGAGTGTTATCTGAGTTGGGCCGGACGCGGTGGTCCCGATGCCGCGACTTCCCAATTCGGTTACGGCACCCACCCCGAATTCGGTGCCGTGGGCCACTGGGGCTTCGCCGACATGGGCTTTCGCGGCGGCCCGCCCAAGGCTGGTCAATGGCATCACTTGGTGGTTGTCTTCGATGGTGTCATTGAGCGCGTCTATGTGGACGGGCAGTTCAACAACTCCAAGGCTAAGATGCTGATGATGCACGAAGGCCGGCCCATCTACGTCGGCGCGGCCGAGCCGGGCACGGAGCACTTCGATGGCTATCTCGCCTCGCTGCGCGTCTATGCCGGCGCGCTGAGTGAGGCTGAAGTGACGAAGCTGGCGGCTGACGAACCATCGGCGGATGTGTTAGTCCATCTCGACTCCGCAAAGCTCGACTACGGCCCGCTGAAATCGTGGGCCAACAACGGCTCGCTAGGTGGCGCTTTTTCCGGCGGCGACCAACCGCCGGTGGTGGAGGATGTGAACGGCCGCATCGCCGTGCGCTTCGAGCCGGGCCAGTCCTTGTACTTAGCTCTCGACAAGCAGTTACCCACCACCGACTTCACGCTGCTTGCTAACGTCTTCAACCCGACTCTGGAGGGCCAAGAATGCGCGGTGGAGGTGGAATGTGCTGACGGCAGCCGCCATGGTTTGGTGATCGCCCCCGTCCCCGGAGCTTGGAAACAGGTGATCGTGGTTTATCGGAATGGCGAAGGGAGCCTGTGGGTGAATGGTCCCGCTAGTCGCGGAGCGCCTCGGCTTCCTTCGGGGCTTAAGGCCATTCGCCTTGGGGGCAAGACGCCCTTCTCCGGCGCTCTGTCGCGGGTCCAGCTTTTCCGGCGCGGGCTTTCGGACGAGGAGATTCTCCAATTGAACGCACTGGCCAAGCAAGAGCAGCAAACGCCCGTGCCCAACCCCGCCGCATTCGCGCAGCCATCCGCCGCGCTCAGCACCACGGCGATTGCCATGACCGCCCAGCCCGGCCAGTCCGAAGCCGGCGGTGTGGAATACCGTTTCACCGAAACCACGGGCCACCCGGGCGGCAGCAGCAGTGGTTGGATTCCGAAGTCTTTCTTCCTCGATGACGGTCTCCAGCCCAACACTCGCTACGCTTATTCGGTCAAGGTGCGCGATGCCTTAGGCAACGTGACCACCGCCTCGCCGTCGGCCGAAGCGACGACTGATGCCGCGCAGTTCCAAGAGCTTTCTGACAAGTTTGAAACCGGTCACGATTTCCTGGCGCAAGGCACCGGCGGCACGATCTGGGATGGCTTCCTCAGCAAGGCTAACGACAGCGCTCCGGAAGCCATCGTTGCCAAGGACGGCGTTCTGCGCCTGCAATCCAAAGGCACTGTCTGGGACGGCGGCAAGCCGCTCGGCGCACTTCTCTTCAAGCTGGATCCCGGCGACTTTGTGGCGCAAGTCAAAGTCGCCGACTATGCCGGATTGGCGGCGCGGCGCGTGCCCGGCAACAACGACGGCGGACTCATGGTGCGCGTGCCGAAAGTGGGCGATACCAACCGTGGTGAACACCTTGTCCAACTGAACTTCTTCCCGATCTGGAACCAGGGGAACATGGTTACTAGCATGGACGGCGGCCGCTCGCAGAAGGGCAACGGCCTTGGGTGGGACGCCCATCGCTACCTGCAAATAATCCGGCAAGGCGGGCTGTTCTATTTCCGCACCAGCGCCGACGGCGAACACTGGCAGGACATGCCCGGCTCGCCAATCGAGCGCAAGGACATGGCCACCCTGCCGCTGCAAGTCGGTCTCTACCACGCCAGCTACGGCGGCGAGAGTAGTTTTATATCGTTCAGCGACTTCCGGCTTACTACACGGAAATGATTCGCTTTCACTAAACCGGCCTTCAGAGAAACTATATCGCTCAGCTCATCTCTTAACTATGAAACAACACACACTCACACTTGTAGCCCTAGCTGCTTGCCTGCCTGCCGCTGGTGCCGCCATCCTCGACAAGCAGGCCCAACTCGACGCCCAGACCTTCTGGGACAACCGCGACTGGGATTGGTATAAAGCCAACATCCCGTTCTTCGAATGTCCGGACGCGGAGATCAACACGACCTATTACTACCGCTGGGAACTAACCACCAAGCACCTTACCTACGGCTCCCCGACGAGTGGCTATTCCTACACTGAATTCATTGACCGGCCGTTCTGGTCGGGAGCCTACGGAGCCATTAGTTGTCCGGCGGGCCATCAGCTCTACGAGGTGCGGTGGCTGCACGATCCGCGTTATGCCCAGGACTACAGCCGCTATTGGCTGCGCACGCCCGGTGCCCAGCCGCGCAATTACAGCACCTGGCTCGCGGACTCGGTGTGGGCGGTCAATCAGGTGCATCACGACGACACCTTTACCAAGGATTTGCTCGCCGATCTGATCAAGAACTACGCCGGGTGGGAGCAGCGTCTCTTCGTGCCGGAGCTGGGGATGTTCTGGCAGATCGGTCACGATGACGGCATGGAATTCAACATCGCCAGCCGGCAAACCCGCGACATCTTTCGCGGCGCGCCGAGCTACCGGCCATCCTTCAACGCCTACATGTGGGCCGATGCGCAGGCTATCGCACACATAGCCGATCTCGCCGGTGACAAGGCGAACGCCGATAAGTTCCGCGCCAAGGCTGAGGCTCTCAAGGCGAAGCTCCAGACTATGCTCTGGGATCCGAAGCGCGAGTTTTTCTTCATCATGTTCAAGAACAACGAGGCCAACGAGAAGGACTACCCCGGCAAGCCTATCAAGGCCGGGACGCTCAATTACCAGGACGGCCCGTTCGCCGGTTCGACTGAAGGACGCGAACTAATTGGCTATGTGCCATGGCAGTTTAACCTGCCCGACCCCGGTTTCGAGTCAGCCTGGCGGTTCCTGATGGACACGAATTACTTCCTCGCGCCGTTCGGTCCCAGCTTCGTCGGCCGCAATGACCCGATGTTTCTGCTCCAGAAATCATGCTGCTGGTGGAGCGGCCAGTCCTGGCCTTACGCCAATACTCAGACACTCAAGGCGCTGGCCAACCTGCTCCAAAATTACCGCCAGAGTGTTATCACTCGCGCCGACTACTTCCGGCTGCTGCGTATCTACGCGCTTACTCATCGCAAAGAGGGCAAGCCCTACATAGCCGAGGCGGCCCACCCCGACACCGGTTCGTGGGACGGTCACGACGGTTACAACCACAGCGAGCACTACTTCCATAGCGGCTTCAACGATCTTATCATCACCGGACTCATAGGCTTGAAGCCACGCGCCGATGCCGTGCTGGAGATTGACCCGCTGGCTCCGACAGACTGGCCGTGGTTCGCGCTCGACGACCTTTCGTATCGCGGCCACCGCGTCAGCGTGGTGTGGGACAAGGACGGCACGCGTTACCGTCAAGGGAAGGGACTCCGTCTGCTCGTGGACGGCAAGCAAGTCGCGTCGTCGGATAAGTTGGGAGTGCTTAGTGCCAAGTTACCAGCCAGCACGCCCGAGCCGACCACTAGGCCCGCAGTGAACTATCTCGTCAACAACGACGGCGATTTCTTCCCGCAAGTGAAAGCGTCCTTCACTAGCGAGCAAACTCCGCTGTCCAAGCTCAACGACGGTAACTACTGGTATCATCTCCACCCACCCAACCGTTGGACCACCGAAGGCTCGCCCAACCTCACTGACTCACTCGAAGTGGACCTGGGCGTCCAGCGGCCACTCGACAACCTGAAGCTCTACTTTCTCGACGACGGCGAGAAGGTCGTCGCTCCGGAAAGCTTCGCGGTGGAGTATTGGAACGGGCAGGCGTGGGCCGCCGTACCTAAGCAAACTCGCGCTCCGGCACAGCCCACCGGCCATCGCGCGAACGTCGTCAGTTTCCCAACGCTCGGCATCCAGAAGCTCCGCGTCGTCTTCACCCACGGTAAAGGCGGGCGCACTGGACTAACCGAATTGGAGGCTTGGGGTAAGTTGGATGGTGCCTTCCAGATCGCACCGCCGCCGGGCGGCAATCTCGCCTTGAACCTGCGCGGCGAAGGCTTCCCGAAAGCGAGCGCATCGTTCCACGACCAATTCGGCGGTCTTCCGCGTTTGGCTAACGACGGCAAGACCGTCTATCGCCCGACGCCTGCGAACCGCTGGACCTCATACGGTTCGCCCAACGCGACCGACTGGCTGGAAGTGGACTTTGGCGAACCCAAGGAAGCTAGCCGCCTGGAGCTATGCCTCTACGACGATCGCGGTGGCGTGCAACCGCCGACATCCTACACCGTGCAGTCCTGGACCGGTTCCGAATGGCGCGACGTGCCGGACCAAGTTAAGACCCCAGCCAAACCAGCCGGCAGCGCAGTGAACACGGTGACTTTCCCCAAGCTGACTAGCACCAAGCTCCGCGTGGTGTTCACTCACCAAGGTAACTCCCGCAGTGGAGTCACCGAAATCCTGGCATGGAGGGAATGAGTCAGTGCCGCTCCAAACTGTCTTGGCGCTCCGGTGGCGGTCGAATATCCCGGAATTGAGCAAAAGCCCGTAGCCCCGCTGCTGATCTCGAAGGCTTGATGCACACTAACTTTTGTCTTATTTGTCACTGGAACGAACCGTGGAAGGTTGGTCGCCATGTATTTGCGAGGTTGTGGGTCATGGCGGCGTTGAGCATCGCGTGTTGCGTGACTGCCGTCCCAGCGGCTTCGGACCAAGGCTTGCGCGACTTCACCTTCGTGCTCTTCTCTGACATCCACGTAGGAGCGGAGAACCTGAAGGCGACCCCGCCCTTCACCAATGGCGAGACTCTCGACAAGATGCGGGCCAACTTGGACACCATGCGCGGATGGGTGGGATCTCCTTATCCCGACAGACTGAAGTTAGCTGGCTTGCGCCTTGGTACCGTGGCCGAGCCACGCGGACTCTTCATACTCGGCGACCTTACTGACGGACACAAGGAACTCACCCAGCAACAGGAGCAGTGGCGGAGTTTTGACGAACTGTTTCCCGTGAAAGGCATTGCGTTCGGCAGCAACTTGGTTCCGGCCTATGCCATCGCGGGGAATCACGACGGCGAGTTGGCCGGGCCGCAGCGGCAGGGATTAGTCAGCCGGAATCGCGCGCTCAGTCAGGCGGGGCGAGTGACCGCGCTTTCCAGCAACGGCGTTCACTTCGCGCTTAATTGGGACGGCGTTCACTTCGTCGGTTTGGGGCTTTGTCCAGCCGACACGACTGACACCGAGACGCCTTTCAAGTATGGTCAGCCGGGTGCCGGAAGCTGGAACGACCCCCAAGGCGCGCTGACCTTCCTCAAGGATTACCTGGCTCGTCACGTCGGCAACTCCGGCCAGCCTCTCGTGCTCATGCAGCACTATGGCTTAGATGGCTTCTCCCTGAACGACTGGAACTGGTGGACACTGAAGCAGCGTCGCGCGCTTTACGACCTGCTCAAGGACTACAACGTCGCCGCCATCGTCCACGGCCACAACCACCACGCCGAACACTACCGCTGGCCCGACCCGAAACTGCACGCGGCTGACTTAGAGTTCTTCTTTGATGGCAAGCCTCCCGCAAGCTTCCGCCAATACGACGTCCTCTCCTGCGGCACGGTCGGTTGGCTGGTTCGCATCTACGGAAACCAAATCATCGCCGCGTACTTCAACGGTCCCGACTGGCCTGCTGACTCCGCCAAGTTCTTCGTGAAACCGCTCCGGCCATAAACTGTTATCTGATGCCAACGCTCGTTCAAGTTGAGCCTGTCATTAGCACCGGGCTTCAGCCCGGTGTTACGCACCGCAATCGAACCCCAGCCGCTTCAGCGGCTTGGCGGCGACAAGAACAAGCCGGTGAAACGGCTTTCACCTACAGACGACCTGCCACCGGGCTGAAGCCCGGTGCTAATGAACAAACAGCTTAGTCTCACCCTGAATGCTAGCAGCCTGTCTGACTTAGCTCAAGGCGGCAGGCAAGGTGGTGGTGGTTTCCCGGACGGCTGTGAAAATGGGTTCTGGTTCATCGGTGGCGGAACCCACTTGGTGATGTTCTGGCGCGCCACTAAGGTTGCCACCGGG
>CAINDV010000858.1 GCA_903847485.1 uncultured Verrucomicrobiota bacterium | reverse complement strand
CGCAGCACCAGCGCGTGTTCGGCCAGTGTCCGCAGTTCCGTGTTCCCCAAGATGCGGGAACGAAAGCGGTCCACTAACTCGCCTACGCGCGGCACGAACTCCAACAACCGAAAACTGGCCTGCACGACTTCGTCGGCCACCAGGCCCGTATGCCGGAAGCGGATCGCCTCGAAGCTCTCCTGCGACAAGACCAACCCATTAGAACAGACCCGCCGGTAGATGCCGGCGTGGAGCTGATAGGCGCAACCGCGATCATGCGAGTTGAGCAACACCAACTCTACGTTCCACTCGTCCAGCGTCGCCATCTGTTCAGCCCGCCGGAAGCGGATGAGGTGTTTTTGAAAACCCCGCCGCGCCTCCGTGCGGATGCGCTGCTCCTCCACCGCCACCGGCACCCAATCGTACGCCCGCAGCCCGTCCACGACTTGCGCCGTGGGGACGAAGGCATACCTCGCACTAACACCAGCCATAGGCCCCAGCGCATAAATGCTGGGCGCTTGTTGGCGGAGTGTTTCCTCGGTCAAGGCGCTCGCCTTGAAGTTACTCGTTTCCATACGCGTGTTTCTTTCTGGTGCCACTGACCGGGTTTGAACCGATTAGCGCTGCATGTGATGGACTCTCCGGTCGGGCGCCAGCGGCACCCCGATCCGACTGGAGAGATTCCCCGCTTCGCGCTGACCCACGTTGGGCCGGCGTGAACAGGGAAAATGGTGGATGAAAGAAAGGGCAGCGTGCGCCGCCGTTAACCGCGCAGGACAGGTATGCTAAAACCCTCCGTGGAGTGAGAAACCTTACCTGCCACCACCATGCCTCAATTCGCGGACGCTAGTCAAATGGGGTGGAATAATCATTACCGAACGCCCGCCGCGACCAGGTGGCACAGCGGTAAGTCGGCGGATTTGCTGATGAATTCCGCAGGTGCAATTCTTTTGGCCCGTTGTTTCTTAAGCCTCCGGCTGGTGGTAGAATTCCCGCCACAGGAGGTAACTTATGGAACAACTGGAACATGCGAACAACACCGAGCTGATCGCGAAGCTTACCGGCAAG
The DNA here is from genome assembly GCA_903847485.1 of uncultured Verrucomicrobiota bacterium. GTDB lineage: Bacteria > Verrucomicrobiota > Verrucomicrobiia > Limisphaerales > JAJXZI01 > CAINDV01. The sequence goes on along the minus strand of CAINDV010000858.1, from coordinate 729 downwards.
CTGGCAGCGGAGGCGCTGCTCAAGCAATACGGCGGCCTGACCAATCTGGCGCAGGCGTCGTTCGACGAACTGCAAATGGTGAAAGGGATCGGCCAGTCGAAGGCGGCGGCGGTCAAGTCGGCGTTTCTGCTGGCGCAGCGCCTATCGCGGGAGAGCTACGCGGAAGCGCCTATCATCGACACCCCGGAACGCATTGCCGACTTGCTGCGGGAACAGAACCGGCCCTACACGGTTGAGAACCTCCAGGTGCTGTTTCTGAACACGCGCCGCCGCTTGATCGGGATGCAAGTGCTCACGCAAGGCACGCTGGACACCCTGTTGGTGGCGCCGAGGGAAGTGTTCCATTCAGCCATTGTCCGCCGGGCGGCGGCGATCGCGTTGGCTCACAACCACCCCAGCGGGGACCCTTCGCCTTCCGAGGCGGACATCAAGGTGACGCGCGATCTCATCCGGGCCGGCCAACTCCTCAAAATCGAGGTCGTGGATCATGTCATTTTAGGCCGCTGTACCAACGAGCGACCCTGTGATTTCGTGTCGTTACGCCAGTTGGGCTACTTCAGTGCCGCTTGAGCTACCAATAAGCACGAGTCAGCAGTGCCAGCCAGGGATGCTCGTCGCCCATGAACATCGCGCCCGCTGCGCAAGGTGGCAAGAAAACAACTCAACTTCTCGCTCGCCCGCCTCCTTTCCACCTTTGATACACGAGGACAGACGGTGAAAAAGTTTGTT
>CAINDV010000857.1 GCA_903847485.1 uncultured Verrucomicrobiota bacterium | reverse complement strand
TGGGATCATCCGTTTTGAACCCGGTGGAACGGTGCCGTTCCTTGCCCTGAGTGTCGAAGAAGACGACATACCAAAACGGCGAACGATTTTTTCGGTAGAGATAGGCCATGCGCAGTGCAAGTAGTGCAAGTAAATGCCTTCCACACAAGCGAATTATCAGCCAAATATCACGATTTTCCACCACCTTACACCACTATGCAAGATACGAGGGTTCGATTCCCTTCACCCGCTCCATTGATTAACAATGTTTTATGAACGAACGAGTGCAAGCAAACCCAGCCCTCCCAATTCAAACGGAATCTTCACCGACTGCCCACCGACCTCGTTGCAGAAATCGAAAAGTCCTCCTTGCAGATCGAAACAATAGCCGACCGATTCGGACTGCTGATGCCCGCTCGAAACTGGCGGTTTCAACTTTCGAAGTGTGTGGATTCAGGTGTCCGCTGGTGACCCGGCACCACGGGCGGTGCGTGGCGACAACTTCACTTCTGGATCGGAACTCGCTTTCCTGTTCTGGGACTCGACTTGACCGAGCCTCTTTCCGCTTGAACGCTTGACCCCGTTTGGGCAGGTCGCCTTCAATCTCGGCCTGCCGCAGCAACCGCAGGCCGAAGGGCACCTGCACCAACGGCCCCGTGTTGCTCTTGCGATAGCCGATGCGCCGCAAATGCGACCCCAGCAACTTACCGGCAAGGCTGCTGCCGAAAGTAGGCACATTCTCAAACATCGCAGCGGCGGGCATTCGCTCAGCAGCGTCACCACGAGGAGGAACAAGTCGCCCGTGTCGCTCAGTTCCGGTTTGCCGGCCAGGCGCTTCTTGGCGCGGCCAAGAATCGAGTGACAGGTGCAGGGAATACCGCCGATGAGCACGTCGAACGCCGGCAGTTCCGACGGGTGCAGTGCGCGGAGGTCGCATTGCAACAGCGTCGCCTCCGGATGCTGCGCCTGCCATTCGGCGGCGAAGTCGGGCGCGACACCCGTGCCCATGTAGCGGGCGTGGAGTCATAAACATAGCCACCGCCGCGGGCTTCTCCTCCGTTAAACCCGCCTTTTTCCGCTCCACGGCTCTGGTTTCCGGCGCTGGAATTCATAAGTTTTCTTCCGGCTCGCTAACCTCACTTTCTACACTCACGGGGGTTTTCGCTTCAGGTGCGCGTAAAGCCCTTATTTTCCGGGGGATGCTTCCGAAAGGTCTTCACTACATTTACCCGCGGGCAGGTCCAGTTTCCGCTCGGCGCTCAGGCGGGGTGGGGGGTGGTCCGGCAGCGTCAGCTTCCGTTGTTGCAGGAGCAGGCGCACCCCGGCCTCGGGTAGCGTATGACGACTCAGGACTAGGCATGCGCCAGGTGGTCTGCGAAGATTCCGTGCGCCGCGCCCGCGCCAAAGGCCACGGGGAGGCCGCGGTCGAAGCCGCAGTGGCCGCCTGGCGGCAGCACCACCTGCGGGAAAGCTACGGTCCCCTGTTGAGTGGGCAGTGGATTCTGGACATCGACTCGACCATCAAAACCATCTACGGCCACCAAGAGGGCGCGGAAGTGGGTTACCACCCACACAAACGCGGCCGTCCTGCCCACGTCTGTCACACTTACCTGATGGGCGGCACCCGGGTGGTCCTAGACGTCGAAGTGCCGCCTGGCAAACAGACCGCCGCGCCCCACGCCCTGCCCGGCCTGTGGCGGCTGTGGGCGACGTTGCCCGCCGCCGCCCGCCCGTATCTGGTGCGGGGCGATTGCGCTTTCGGCCAGAAGGCGTCCTGGTGGCGG
>CAINDV010000856.1 GCA_903847485.1 uncultured Verrucomicrobiota bacterium | reverse complement strand
TCCGCCTGGCGCTCAAAAGCAACCGGTGGGATGAATGCTGGGATCGCCTCAACAACGCCAACTATCTCAAAGTCAAACTCGCCGCCTGAACAAAGTTACTCTGCGGTCACGCACCCGGCTGCGCGCGTAGATTTCCAGTTCGGCTGAGTAATCGGCGGGTGTGTAGCCGAGGTTGTCTTTGCCGGGCACCCAGATCACGCCGGCCACACCCATCGGCGTGAGCGGACTCACACACCAGTTGTAGGCAAGGGTGGGGACTGTGTCTGACTTGACCGTCCCGTCCCGCCCAGGTTCGGGAAACGCCGGAAACTGCAGCGGCGCCCCGGACATGTCCGCGCCCTTCCTGGCCATGTCAGCAACCTTCGCGACCTCCGCCTTCAAGACCTTTACATATTCGGCGATGGCCTTCTTGGAGACCTCGGAATTGGGGTCTTGAAGAAGCAACGCATCCACGCGGGCTCGGAACGCAGGGTGGGTCGCATCCTTGACCCCGGCGAAGGATGTCCACGACAGCGGCGAAGCCATCTGGTCCCGCCCCCCGGAGGACATGGTCACAAATCCTTGCGGAATGCCGGGGCGGTTGAGCGCCTTGGCAAACTCATAGGCAAACATGGTGACACAGTCATCGGACTTGAAATCTGCGGTCTGCCAGAAGGATTGATATTTTCGGTCGCCACCCACCTCGAATCCGCGCTTTCTTGGGACTGGATTTGAGCTGGCGGCGGTTCTCCGCCGGAACTCGCGCACCAGTGGCATGGCCTCCGGAGCGGTGGCCTGCTTGTCACGCCGGTCATAGGCCGGTTCGGATGTCAGCAGCGTGCTGCCCGTCAGGAACCAGACATCCCCGACAAGGATGTTTTGAACTGTCTTGCTCTGACCATGGCTCGCTTTCGCCGCCAAGGTGATCGGTTGGGTCGAAGCTCTCAGGGCCGGGAAGGAAACCGACCACTGCTGCCGGTCGTTGGCCACGGCAGTCCGCGTGACACTGCCGAGCGTCGCGGTCACCTCCACGCCTTTGTTGGCGTAACCCCACACGGGGATGGGCTGGTCGCGCTGAATGATCGCGCCATCACGATAATACGCCGCGACGGTGAAGACAGGGTAATCCGGATCGGTGTATTGGGCATACTTCGCCTTTTGCGCCGCCACCTTTTCCAAATCGTCCTCCTCGAAGATGAGCTTGCCCTCGACCGCGGCAAAGGGCGTGGCCGGAAGGCCGGCCTGGTTGTAGAGGTTCGCGTTCTGCGGGGCTGCGCTGTAAGCGTATTGCACACCGACCGGCTCAGGCACCTCCTTGGACGTCACCACCACGGTGTCCCCGACGATCACGGCTTCCGCGGCATGCCAGTTCCGATCTTTGCCGCAGAGCCGGAAGTGGTTGAGCTTCTCACCGGGCGTCGGCCGGGCCGGTTCGACGAACTTGCCAGGATCCTTAAGATCCTTCTCAAGCCCTTTGCTCCCCACCATCAGTCCGCCGAAGAGACTGCCCTTCTCGAACGAGACGACCGCCTTGTTCCCTTCGATCGAGTATTTCTCGTAGATGGGACCGGTATATCCGATGTCCCGGCCGTAGTCCTTGGCCAAAGCCCAACGCGCGAGCCGCATGCCGGGATGGAGCTTGTTTTGATAATGAATGTTCCCCGGAGCCGCGGGGTTGAGATCCGTCTGAACCACCATTCCAACATGGCTGCGGTTTTTCACAAAGAACAGATGTTGCACCTGCCGGATGTCGGCCATGCCCACTGCGTCCGGGTTCGGCGAGCCATAGGCCTGCATTTGCGTGAAGTAGAACGGCATGTCCGGCAGGCCCCAGGCCTCGCGCCAACCACGGACGAGCGCTTCCATGCGCGCGGCGTAGATTCGGCCGTCCCCGGCATTGGACTCTCCCTGGCACCAGATCGAGCCGCGGATGGCGTAGGGCACGACCGGTGCGATCTTGCCGTTGAAAAACTGCGAGGGGCCCCGCCACTGGCCGGCGATCCCAGGCAGGTCCGGTCTCTTCAGCGGTCTCTCAACGGGGAAACCCAACTCCGCCGATGCCTTCTGCCACGCTTCCAACTCCCGGTAATACTTCTCAAACGCGGCGCGGCCCTGCTCCGTGCCGGCATCCCCGTCATGAATCAAGTCAGCATCCACCTTGAGCCCCGGATGGGCCTCGATCGCCTTGCGTTCGGTGAACGCCTCGATGCGCGTGTTGCTGTGGGAAGTCAGCAGGATGCCAACCGGCACCTTCAACTCTTTGTGGAGTTCATAGGCAAAGGCAAGTGCCAAAGCCGAGAAGTCGCCGGCCGCGCGGCTGCTTTTCCATCCGGCTTCTGAAGTTACCTTCTCCTGCGGGTAGAGCGCCGACGCCGTATCGGTTCTCAACTCCCTGATGGGAATTTCGTCTTTCGCCTTCGAAAGCTCCTGCGCCAAGCTGGAGCAGAGCGACTTGTTGGCAAACCATTCCATGTTGGATTGGCCGGAGGCATGCCACACCTCGCCGACCAGCAGGTTCGTGAGGACGACCTTCTTGCCGTCGCTGTCGCTGATGACCATCTCGGCCGGCTCGGCGCTGGCCTTGAGCGGCTTGAGCTTGAGCATCCACTTGCCGTCCGCGCCGGCCCTGGCGCTTTCCTTTTGTCCCGCAAACTCCACCGTGACCGTGGTGCCCGGCTTGCTCCAACCCCAGACGGGCAGCGGCATCTCGCGCTGCAAGATGGCATTGTCGCCAAAAGGCGCGCCGAGTTCGATGGCCGGCGCGGGTTTTGCCGCGGGCTTTGTTGCTGCGGCCGATGCCGCCATGGTTGAAAGCAGCAGGGCTGCTGTGAGCGCGATGGCGCATCGAGCAAGAACTCGTCGCGTTTTTTTGTTTTGTCTCATTTCGTATCGTTTCCTCCAACCCTTAGCTTGCGAATATGCTCCGGCGTGGTGCCACAACAACCGCCCAAAATCTGCGCCGGCCAGGTTTGCGCATATTGCAAGTAACGATCGGGATCCACGGCGTCCGTGTTGACCCAGCCTTGCGCCTCGTCGGCATAGCCAATGTTGCCATAGGCAATGAGCGGAAAATCAGGGCCGCAGATCGCCCGCAACTCGGCCAGCGGTTTGGCCAGTGTTTCGGCCGGGCCGCAGTTCACGCCCAAGGCCTTCACCCCCAGCGGCAACAACATCCCGGCAGCAACCGCCAGCGACTCGCCAGACAGGATTCGGCCATCGCGGCCGCACACAAAACTGACCAAAGTGGGCCGGCCGGTGAGGGCAGCCAGTTTAACCGCAATGACGGCTTCCCGAATCGAATTCATCGTCTCGATCAACAGCAGGTCAACGCCCGCTTCCACAAGATGATGGATGCGCTCGGCGTGCTCGGCGTGGCATTCGTCATCGGGCGGCACCAGGTCGGGGCGATAACAATCTTCCAGCGGGGCCACCGAGCCGGCTACTTGCGCCGGTTGTCCAAATTCGGCGACAGCCTCTTGAGCAGTCGCCACCGCGCGCCTGGTCAACTCGCGCGCGTCGTGCCCTTTGCCAGCCAGCGCGCGGCGATGGGTGCGAAAGGTGTTGGCGGTGAGGATGTCCGCGCCCGCGTTCAAATAGTCCAGATGAATCTGGCGCAACACATTCAACCCGGTATCCGTGGTGAGCGCATTCGC
>CAINDV010000855.1 GCA_903847485.1 uncultured Verrucomicrobiota bacterium | reverse complement strand
GGGCGAGGTTCCGGCCGAGCCTCAGCGACAGCAGCAATGTTCTTACCGGACGGCTCGGCCGGAGCCGAGCCCTACCACGCCAGGCGTTTTCATACACGCTCTTAGACTTAATCACTCGTCCGGTTGGTGCCGGACGGTTTTTTTGTCCGCCTTCACAGCTATCCTGTTCCCGAAACTCATGGCTGATCTGCACCTACAGTTGGACCAATTCCTCCGCCAACCGCCGCGGCTCGGCCAAAGCGTTTACCTCGCCCAAGGCGCAGTCGTGGTCGGGGACGTGACGCTCGGCGATTACGCCAGCGTCTGGTACCACGCGGTCTTGCGCGGCGACATCAACCGCATCGTGGTCGGGCACCACACGAACATCCAGGATCACGCCGTGTTGCACCTGGCGGATGATTTCCCCTGTCTCGTGGGCAACTACGTCACCATCGGGCACTCGGCGATCATCCACGCCTGCACGGTGGGCGACGAGGTGCTGGTGGGCATGGGGGCCGTGATCCTGGACGGCGCGGAGATCGGCGCGCAATCGCTCATTGGCGCGCGGGCCTTGGTGACGCAGCACACGAAAATCCCGCCCGGCTCGCTCGTGTTCGGCTCGCCCGCGAAAGTCATCCGCGCTCTCTCCGCCGAGGAACGGGGACAGTTGAAGCACTGGGCTGAAAAATACGCCACCAACGCGGCTTACTGCCTGGCGCACGGAATCAATCTCGGCGTGCCGCTGCCGTCGTGAACCCTCCCTCCACCCGCGCCAGCCGCGCTGGTCTGGTCTTCGATCCGGCTTGGCCGTATCCATCCAATAGTCGGCAGAGCGTGGACCTGCCAATCGGCCTTGGCGCAAGCCTCGCCCAGCGTCTCGACGAAGCGCTGGCGATCCGCGTCATCCATGAAGATCGGTTCCCGCCGGTTGCCGCGATTCAGGACGTTATAAATCGCGCCTTCATACTCAATCCGCAGCGGTCGTGGCATGGCCGGAGACTGCCAACAACCGCGCGTTTGTGTCAAAAGTGATTGGCCAAGTGTCAGGGGATGGGCGTCAGGTAGATGCGCGGTTTTTTGAGTGTCAGGGGACGGGCGTCACGGGGTGTTGGTGCTGGGGGCGAATATCAAGCCGACGCTGCGGCAGCGTGTAGGGCCAAGTGGCCAGCAGCGGCTGATCGGAGGGATCGCGGTGCCGCCGCCGGTAGCAGCGGAGTTGGGGCTGATCCAAATCGACCTCGCAACGCACGAGCCGGTACGCCCAGAGCGGATCGCCCACAAAGACATGACCGAGCACCTTGACGGTGCCCGCTGCGCTGGTGCGGCGCAGGTAAATAAGGCTGCCGCGGGGATGGCTTTGCCAGTCCATGACGAAGTTTTCCGGGAAGGTCCGGCGTGGTGGCTGGTGGTCCTGGCTGCGGGCGAGGCGTTGCGCATAGGCCTGGGTGAAACGACCGGAAAGGGCGCTCAAAGCCGCCAGGTTCTCGTGTTGGCAACGGGCCCGGACTTTTTGCTGCCACAGTCCGTTGAAATTTTCGATCAGGGCTTGAAAGCCCACCTCCAGCGGCGGGGCAAAGACGGGGGTGACGCCCAGCGCCAGGCACAACCGCATCACGCGCCCGATGACCTCCGGATGGTGGTGGCCGCCTTAAAAACGCACGTCGTTGTCGAACTGCGCGCCGGCCGGCCGGCCGTGCCGGCGCCCATGGGCCTGCAAGGCCTCCAGGACCAGGGAGGTGGAAGCCACCCCCGCGGGCCAAGCTCGAACGACAGGTCCCCAGAGCGCCCGCGTGGTGAAGACTTGCAACAACCCGGCGCCTTCCAGCCGCAAGTCCTCAATGACGTCAAAGGCGTCCAGCTCCGCTCGTGGTTGGGCCACGGCGGGCAGATACCAGCCGGGCGGCGGGGCGGCCCGCCGGACGCGGGGCTGGCCGTCGAGCAAACCATTGCGCCGGAGAATGCGCCCAAGCGTTCGCACACTGGGCACGGCCAGGGGCGGAGGCTGGCCCAGGAGCGCCTCGTGAATGGCCTGCGCCCCGACCAAGCCCAGGGCGCTGCCCGTCGCGAGTCGTTGGCGCAAGGCACAGACCTCGCGCTCCAAGGTGGCCTGGGTCTTGTTGGTGACGGCACTGGGAGCGTGCGAGCGGGCCTGCCAATCCACCCCCGCCAACGCGGCTTGGCCGGCCCGCTGTAGCCAGCGCTGCACTGTGCGCAGAGTTACCCCAAAACGCCGCGCCACGGCGCGTTGAGATTTCCCCTGCCGCCCCAGCGCCACCATCTCCCGCCGCCTGAGTTCACGAGTTTTTCATCCGCCAACACTAGCACCTTCCGGAGCCCCTGCTGACGCCCATCCGCTGTCATCTACCCCGAATTCCGAAGTAGACCGGCGTTTTTGGGGTGCCGGCAGCCCCAGGTTTCAGATGTGACCGCCCCCCAGGACCAGATGCTCCTCGGGTGGCACCAACTTCGGCGAAGTGTATTTCAGCCAGTCCAAGGCGGCGTCCACCAATGGCTTATGCTTGCCCAAACCACCCCACGCCGTCGAT
>CAINDV010000854.1 GCA_903847485.1 uncultured Verrucomicrobiota bacterium | reverse complement strand
TAATAGATTCCACGCCGGCGATACAAACGACATCTCGGTCTCATAGGCTGTTCACTTTCCAGCGTAGCTGAGACCGATTTCGCCCCGTTAACGGATAGTGGCCAGATTCTGGCCGGATAGTGCCGGAGTACTGTCAGAGTACTGCAAATGCTGGCAGTATTGCTGGCAGTCATCCGTTCCGTGCTCCTAAGTCCTTGATACACAAGCATCAAGGGTGGAGGCGGGAGTCGGAATCGAACCGACGGATGAAGCTTTTGCAGAGCTCTGCCTTACCACTTGGCTATCCCGCCACCCGGCACGCACAATCATAGTTCCGACGCGCGCAGGCGCAAGCTGTTCTTTGGGGAGCGAGTGGAAATCTCAAGCCAGCCAGCCCAGTGATCTACGCTGCTTCCACAGTTCTGTAGGCTTGAAAATCCCGACCGGCGTGATGAGGCCCGTGATCAATTCCGCGGGCGTAACGTCGAATCCGGGATTGCGCGCGCCACTGGCTGGATCTGCCACCCGCACATAGACATGTCGGCCCGACTTCGTTCGGTCGCCTGGAGTCCGCGGGTTGGTGATGGTCCCCCACGCCCCCAGCACTTCGCTGGCGTCGCGCTCTTCGATGGGGATGGCCAGCCCAGACTTGATCTGCCAGTCAATGGTCGAAAGCGGGATCGCCACGTAAAAAGGGATGCCATGACGATGCGCCAGCACGGCCTTGGTATAGGTGCCAATTTTATTCGCAATTTCTCCGGTTCGGCCCAAGGCGCGGTCGCTGCCGACGATGACAAGGTCAACTTCGCCTCGTTGCATGAGGTGGCCGGCGGCGTTGTCGGCGATGACGTGATGCGGGATGCCTTGTTGCGAGAGTTCCCAGGCGGTGAGTGTGGCCCCCTGGCTGCGGGGGCGGGTTTCGTCGCAGAAGACATGAAACTTCCGCCCGGCGGCCTGGGCGGCGTAGAGCGGCGCGGTGGCGGTGCCGAAGTCCACGCACGCCAACCAACCGGCGTTGCAGTGGGTGAGCACGCGCAGGCCTTCGCGGATGAGTTTCACCCCCTGTTGGCCGATGGCTTCGCATTGGGACGCGCTGGCATTGGCGAAATGCTCGGCGGCGGCCAGGGCCATCGATTGCTGCTCCGCCACGTCCGCTCCGGTGCGCATCGCGGTGCGGACTTCGTCCATCGCGTTGACGGGATCAACTGCTGTGGGACGCGCGGATTTGAGCGTCTGATACACCGTTTCGAGGTGCCGGGCGAAGGTGGTGGAGGATCGTCCACGGAAGGCGCGCACGCCTTGCGCCAACCCATAGGCGGCGGCAGCAGCAATGGCCGGTGCGCCCCGCACGACCATCTGCTGGATGGCTTCCGCAGTTTCACGGAAGTCGCGTGTGGCAACGGTTGCGAAGCGGTGCGGCAACCGGCGTTGTTCGATGAGCACCACGGCATTGCGTTGCGCGTCGAAGGTCACGGTGCGGAAATGGCGGTGGTGGCCGCGGATGAGAACATTCATGTTAGAAGCTAGGATAAATGGTGGGGCATGGGGTCAAGCCAGACTTGCGGATCGGCGACCCGGGCGCTCACGCCAGAAGCCCCTTCGGCGCGCTGCAAACTCGCGGGGGCGGTCCACGCGAGCAGGCTTCGGCTGAGGATGCGGCAGGAGTTCATGTCGGCAACACTGCCCGCTCTGAGAGAGAATTTCAAGTCCAGTGGCTCCGCAAGTTTTCACTGGCCGGGAGCAGAGCGGGGAAGCGTTTTTTCTTTCGCCCTGCGGCGCGGAGGTGTTTCATCCGCACGGACAATCAAAGCGAACGACTATGAAATGTTTTGTCACAGGCGCGTCGGGGTTCATCGGCGGCAACTTGGTGCGTGAGTTGGTGGCGCGCGGCCATCGGGTGGAGGGCTTGGTGCGGACGCGGAGCGATGTGCGCGGACTGGAGGGCGTGGAGTGGGAGCGGGTGGTGGGCGACATCAATGATCAGGAGAAGCTCACGCAGGCGTTGCGCGGCTGCGACTGGTGTTTCCACACGGCCGCCTGCCACCAACTTTGGGTGCCCGACGAGACCGCGATGTTCGATGTGAACGTCTCCGGCACGCGGCACCTCATTGATTCGGCGCTGGCGGCCGGATGTTCGCGCATTGTGCATACGAGCACCGCCGGCACAATGGCCCTGCCGCGGGCGGTGATTCACGGCGAACTGCGCCCCACGGACGAGTCCACGCCGGTGACGGAGTCCGACATGGCCGGACCTTACCTGCGCTCGAAATGGCTTGCTGAGCGGATCGCCCGCCGGGCAGCTCGCGAAGGCGCGCCAGTCGTGGTGGTCAATCCCACCGCACCGTTTGGTCCGCGCGATGTGCGGCCGACGCCAACGGGCCAGTTGCTGGTGGATTTCCTGAACCGTCGGCTGCCGGGCCGGATGGACGGCGGATTCAACGTGGTTCACATCCGCGACGTCGTGGCCGGCCACATCCTGGCCGCGGAGAAAGGCAAGGTGGGCGAACGTTACATCTTGGGGAACGTGGAGGGCAACTGGACTTTGCAGGAGACCTTTTCCATGCTGGCGCAGTTCACCGGCATCCCGGTGCCGGAACGCCGGCTTTCGCTCACGGCGGTCGTGCTCATGGCCCGGCTGAGCGAGTTGGCGGCGCGGTTCACCGGTAAGCCGCCACGCGTGCCGCTGGCCGGAGTGCGAATGTTGGCGAGAAAAATGTTCGTCTCTCCGGTGAAGGCCATCCGCGAATTGGGCCTGCCGCAAACCCCTCCCGAAAAGGCGCTTCAAGACGCGGTGGAATGGTTCCGCACCAACGGCTACGCGGGCCAGTGACGAGGCGGGGCGTCATCTTGAAATCCGAAAAGTCCCGCTGCACGCCGAAGAGAAAAGTGCCCGTCGGAGGAACTCCTCGGTTCAGCGATTTGGACTTCGGAGTTCAGGCGTGCAGCCTTCGATCTTTGACACACTTGCGGGTGTAAGTCCCGCCTCGGCAATCGGTGGTTGAGCCGAGTAGTCATGGCAGACTCCGGTTGGGGGAGACCCCGGCTGGGGCAAGCTCTGCTGTAAACGGGCGGGCCTGTCGGCGCGGCGACGCGGCGGCGGGGACTGGTCAGCCGCCCTAGCCACCACATCGGCCGCAAGCGACAGGAGAAGACTGCGGCCCCGTTACCGAACCCGTCTGAAACCAGAAAGAGATGGGAAAATCCGGTTGCCGAGTCCCAGCCTGAAGGACGAAGGCTCCCAGCACTGATGGAGCAACCATCCGATGAAATCAGTGTGCCCGGCGGGGTAAGGGTCGTGGCAGGTGTGGACAGTGTGCCAAGGCAAAGAAGGGAAGGTGACTGGGACCGCCCGCGAGGGCAAAGACCCGGCGGGATAAGTCGCACGACGAACCCGGCGGGAGTTCCAGAGACTGGCGACTCAGGCCGTAGTAGCGATTGCAGACCCGGGGATGACAAACCGGGTTGAGCCAAGGGCCTGTGGGCGCCGCCGGCTGCCCTGCGACCGACGACCGTAAGGCGATGGCCCCGCGAGGGGATAAGAACGCCTGGACAGAAGGTGGGGCGGTGGTGTGGATGCTGAACGGGAATCAAACGCCGCAGGGCGGAAGGGTTCCCGGTAGAAGGCGGCGTTTCCAACCGTACTGGGGCAAACCCGCCGTACGGAATGATAGAGGGGGGCCGGGGAAACATGAGCGCAAGCTGCGTGCGCCCCGGCCCTACCCGACTCATTTCGTCGGCCGAGCCGCAGGCGCTTCTTCCTGGATCCGCAGCATAACCTCGTTACGCCGGAGAAACGTCGGGATCCACGGCGGGTCGTAGTAGGCAAACACCGGAGCCGACGCGGACACCAATGACTGCAACTTGAGCCAGGCCTGGAGGCGGGCGGCGGCTTGGGACTCGTTGCCCGCCGAGCGCCCGCCCGTAAAGTCCAGCACCGCGAAGCGCCCCGCCGTGACGGTTCGCAATTCCACGCCCGGATCGGCGGGCCGGGGCAATTCCCCAGGCGCGTAGCTGGCCGGCATCACGAAGGCCATTGAGCGATTGGTGTCGCTATCGCTCATCAGCACGGGCGTGGTCATGGCAATCTTCTTTCCGCTGGCGTTGGCTCCCGTGATAAACCGAAACAGCGTCATGAAGCCGCCGTTCATGTCGTTTATGGGCGTTTGCGCCACCACCAGCGCGGGATAATCGCGCACCTCGAAGCGGCCGTCTCTTTTCACGACCGTGTACTTCGGACTCTCGTAACCCGACCGCGTGGCCTTGCAGCCCACCACGACCGCCGCCACCACCAACGCCAACAGCGCCAGCAGAATCAAACCTTTCATCATGCGCCAACCTACAGGCAGTCACCGCAGCAGGGCAAATGAAGGAATCGCCGGTGACGTGTCCAAGCATTTGAAAAACGGAATCCGGATCCAACGTAGCGGCGCTGAGGACGCCGGGTGGCGCGGCGGGGAAACAGTGGGAAGAACCTCACAGGTGAGCGCGGATGGGGCGGCCAGACTCTGCGTTCCTCCGCCTGCTCTGCGCCTCGGCGTTAAGGTCAGCCCGGATTTAATTGCTTGGTTACGGCTAAGCCTATTAACCGTAACTATTCAGAAAGCCAGCCACGGATTTCACGGATGACACGGATGGGATGGGGCGGCACGGTGGTTCCTTCCGCTCTGGTTGAGTCCCCAGATAGTGACTGCCTGGCGCAAGCCAAGAACCCTGGCCAAACCCTGACTATCCGTGAAATCCGTGAAATCCGCGGTCAGTTCATCTGCATGGTTACGGATTAATGCCGTTGCGGCGCGCGGCGGTCTTAGCCGCAGCGGCCAGGAAGGCGGGTTAAACCCGAACTCCGAAATCGAGGAACCAAGAAATACACGAAAAGCCAAGGTCCCATCGGAAAAGCCAAGGTCCCATCGGTTCAAGCAGCAAGGTCGTGTTTTGTGCAGCACGAGAGGTCAGAGGGCCAGCTCACTTCGCGCCTCCGCCCGACTGGGGGCCGCCCTCCAACTGGTTCGGCCGGCCCTTGGTGGCCCTTCCCCGGGAGCCAGCGTACCCGCGTCCGCGTCGGCCACGACGGCCAAGTTCCCGTCGGCACCCAACGCCATCCCATCCATGCCCTGCCACGTTCTACTGTCATCCGCTGCCTCCGCCTCGAGGGAGACATTTACAACCTGCACCACGCCACGCCCCAAAGGCCAAACCCACCGTCTTGCTCCCCTTGCCCAGGGTTCTGAAATCATTCCGACTTTGTTCGCCCACGCTTTTTCAACTTTGAAGGCTACAGGACACCTTGAGAAAATCCGGTTGACTTCCACGCTCCGTTGCGGTGAAGTACCCCCGCAACACCGATGAGCGTGCAGAGGGAAATTCAAGCATTTCCAGTGGTCGCCATGCCCCCGGCGGCGGATTCTTTCCGCCACCGCTTGGGGTGCTTTCCGATTCGACTCCCCTCCCTCACCGTCCGCGTCGGCGGGCTTTGGGGGCTTAGGAAGATGTCTTCCGGCGGGGCCGGGAAACTTGCTTCGCTTCCACAAAGCGGTCCCCGCGGCCCCGCCAACCTGACCGTGGTGGCCAGCGCGCTTGGCGGCAAGACTTTGGTTGCGGATGGGGACGCCGCCGCCGTGACGCCCATCGAACTCGCTGTCAACGCCCGTAACTCCGCCGGGGCCAGCGCGGCCAGTGCTCCGATCCGGGACCTTTTCTCATAATCTCGTAATAACGACCATGACCATCAAACCAGATACAAATATGAAAACAAAAAACTCGATTGCGAAAATAACCAATGCGAAGACGCTGGCCGGCGGTTTCAGAACCGCCTGGGCCGAGAGACTGCTGCCGCTGGCGCTGGCGCTGGCGCTGCCCGCCGCAGTGCAAGCCCAATTCGATTACACGACCAATAATGGCACGATCACCATCACCAGATACACCGGTTCCGACAGTGCGGTAACCATCCCCAGCATGACCAATGGCCTACCGGTCACCAGCATTGGAGTTTGGGCCTTCCATTCCTGCACCAGCCTGGCCAACGTCACGATCCCCAACAGCGTCACCAGCATCGGAACCGAGGCGTTCTTCCGCTGCACCAGCCTGACCAGTGTTACGATCCCCAACAGCGTTACCAACATCGGGGCCGGGCCGTTTCCTTACTGCACCAGCCTGAGCGCGATCACTGTGGAGCCGACCAACTCCTTCTATAGCAGTGTGGATGGGGTCTTGTTCAACCAGGGCCAGACTACGCTGATCCAATATCCAGGAGGCAAAGCTGGCAACTACACCGTGCCTAACGGTGTCACCAACATCGAGTATGTGGCGTTCTATTACTGTACCAACCTGGCTGGCGTCACGCTCCCTGATGGCGTCACCAGCATCGGGGACTATGCGTTCTCTTTTTGCACCAGCCTGGCCAGCGTCTCGATGCCCAACAGCGTCACCAGCATCGGTACCTGGGCGTTCTCTTACTGCGCCAGCTTGGTGAGCCTCACGCTCCCCGACAGCATGACCAGCATCGGGGGCTGGACGTTCCGTGGTTGCACCAGCCTGACCAACGTCACGATTCCCGACAGCGTCACCAACATAGAAAACTCCGCGTTCGCTGACTGCACCAGCCTGACGGCAATCACGGTGGGTGCGCCCAACTCCTTCTACAGCAGTGTGGATGGGGTCTTGTTCAACAAGGGCCAGACCACGCTCATCCAATGTCCGGGGGGCACCGTCGGAAGCTATACAGTCCCCCCTGGCGTCACCAGTATCGAAAGCTATGGGTTCTCTGGCTGCACGAGCCTGACCAGCGTCACGCTTCCTAACAGCGTTACCAGCATCATGCACTATGCGTTCTATTACTGCACCAGCCTGACAGGAGTCTATTTCCAGGGTAACGCCCCCAGCGTTGGGTCCTCTGTGTTCTACGGCGCCGACAAAACGGTCGTCTATTACTTGCCGGGGACCACTGGTTGGGGCGCGACTTTTGGCGGCCGTCCGGCGGTGATGTTGTCCCCTTCGGTGCCGTACACTTACACGACGAATAGTGGCACGATCACCATAACCGGATACACCGGGCCCGGTGGCGATGTTACCATCCCAGACAAGATTGATGGCCTGCCAGTCACCGGCATCGGTGAGCGGGCGTTCTCTAACTGTACCAGTCTGGCCAGCGTCACGATCCCCAACAGCGTCACCAACATCGGGGCCGGTGCGTTCTCTTACTGCACCAGCCTGAGCGCGATCACTGTGGAGCCGACCAACTCCTTCTATAGCAGTGTGGATGGGGTCTTGTTCAACCAGGGCCAGACTACGCTGATCCAATATCCAGGGGGCAAAGCTGGCAGCTACACTGTGCCCAACGGCGTCACCAACATCGGGTATTTGGCGTTCTATTACTGCACTAACCTGGCTGGCGTCACGCTCCCCAACAGTGTTGCCACCATCGGGAGCCAAGCGTTTGAAGCCTGCACCAGCCTGACCAGCGTCACGATCCCCAACAGCGTCACCAACATAGAAAACTCCGCGTTCGCTGACTGCGCCAGCCTGACGGCAATCACGGTGAGTGCGCCCAACTCGTCCTATAGCAGCAGGGATGGGGTCTTGTTCAACAAGGGCCAGACCATGCTCATACAATGTCCTGGAGGCACCGTCGGAAGCTATACAGTCCCCGCCGGCGTCACCAGTATAGGAAGCTATGGCTTCTCTGGCTGCACCAGCCTAACTAGCATCACCATCCCCAACAGCGTCACCGGCATCGGGTACAGAGCGTTCTATTTCTGCACTAACCTGTTAGGGGTCTATTTCAAAGGGAACGCCCCCACCGCTGACTCGTCTGTGTTCGACGGTGACATCAACGCGACCGTCTATTACTTGCTGGGGACCACGGGCTGGGGACCGACGCTTGGCGGTCGCCCGACGGTGCTGTGGAATCCGCAGGTGCCGACCAGCGATGCCAGCTTCGGCGTGCGGACGAACCGGTTTGGATTCACTATCACTGGGAGCAGCAACCTAGTCATCGTGGTGGAAGTCTGTGTGAACTTGGCCCATCCCATCTGGTCTCCGGTGGGAACCAACACTCTCACCGGCGGCTCGTCCTACTTCAGCGATCCCAAGTGGACGAACTATCCCGGCCGCTTCTACCGCCTCCGCTCGCCGTAAGGCGCGTGCGCGGACGGTGGTGTTCGCCTTGGCGAAGCCAGCGCATTTGTTTTTTGGATCCCCACCTACGAACCTCGTGGGGCCGGGTTGCCGCTCGGCTCGGCAGCTTCGTCCCGCCCTTTACATCGGCGGGCTGGTGTCCCACCTTTTGCGCGCCATGACACGATTTGGATTTCTTGCGCCCGGTGTTTCGCTGCTGGCTCTGCTGGCGGTGGAGCCGGCCTTTGCCCACCAGGCCCCCGACCCACGGGAGGTCTTCGAGTTGATCCGTACCAACCTGCCGGGCATGACGGACGCGCAATTGCAGACCGCCGCGGTGGAAGGGCTGATCCGGCAGTTTCAGCCGCGTGTCTGGCTGGTCAACGCGGACGCTACCACCACCACCGAGTCCCCGGCCCTCATTACCCAGACGACGCGCTACGACGGTTCGGTGGCTTACCTGCGCATCGGGCGGGTCGGCACCGGGTTGGCGGCGGCCCTCCAGTCGGCTTATGACGCGGAGGCGAAGACGAACCCGCCTGCAGGGCTGATCCTGGATCTGCGCTTTGCGGGCGGCGAAGATTACGGGGCCGCCGCCGCCGTGACGGACCTGTTCCTGACGGAAGAAAAACCGCTCCTTGACTGGGGTAAAGGCTCGGCGCGCTCGACCGCCAAGGCCGAGGCGCTGCACCTGCCCGTGGTGGTGTTGGTGAACCACGACACCACCGCTGCCGCCGAGGCGCTCGCCGCCAGCTTGCGCGACATCGGCGCGGCGCTGGTCATTGGCACGAACACCGCCGGGCGCGCGATGATCGTCGAGGATTTCGTCTTGAGCAACGGCCAGACGCTGCGCATAGCCCGCACTGGCGTGAAGCTCGGCAGTGGTGCCGCGTTGACCGCCGACGGGCTTCGGCCGGACATCGCCGTGGCGATTGCGCCCGCCGATGAGAAAGCTCTGTGGCTTGACCCGCTGAAGTCCCTTTCCGCCAACGCCAACCGGGTTTCCGTCTCGAAGCCTTCCAGCACCAACAACGCCGCCGCCACGACCAACCGCACCAAGGGCGAGCGGATCAACGAAGCCACCTTGGTCCGCGACCGGCAAAAGATGCCGTCCTTCGCTGCTCCAGCTAAGAACGCTGACGCCACCGTGCCGGCCCCGGTGGTGCGCGACCCCGCTCTGGCGCGGGCGCTGGACGTGATCAAGGCGCTGGCCTTGGTGCGACAATGGCGGACACCGTGAACCGGGCGCATCCATGTATGGTACCGGCAGTGACGCAGGCGTCTCGCTCGCCGTGCCGCTCGACAACCGGGACGGTTGTCGGGACGATGGTAGCCGAGGACGGCTGCCCCACTAGCCGGGGGCGGTGCCCGGTGCGCTCCCGTGCTTTGGGTGTGTGACCGTTCAGTAACCCAAAGTTGATAAGCAGGCTGGGCGCTCATTTTGTGGTTGCATATTGTAGCTATACAGATACATTGCC
>CAINDV010000853.1 GCA_903847485.1 uncultured Verrucomicrobiota bacterium | reverse complement strand
GCCACCGGCTGCGTAACCCCATCCCCAAATAGTGGCGAATCCGCCGCGTGAGAATTGCAGACCACCCTGCCAAAACATTTGTCAGAATCGGGCATGGGGAGTACAGTGCCCACCGCACACACACATTGTATTCGTCGTATGGAAGATCGCAGCCAACCGCCCGCGCCTGATTCCTTGCTCAGGAACTCCACGCTTTACCGTGAGTTCCTGATGGAGCGGGCGGAAATTCTGAAGCACAAGTGGATCGCATCGGAAAAAGCCGGGGGTGATATCGGCTTTGAGCAGGCGCTCACCGACTGGATCACGCAGCATCGTGCCGGGTGGCGTGCCAGTCGTGCGAACACACCGCGTTCCGACCCGACTGCCACCGCGGCGGCAAGCCCGCCGAAGGACTTGGCATGATACCCACCGACCTGGCCCGGAACACCTTGCTGTTGGATTCGCAAGGCATGGAAACCGCCCTGCGCGCGATGGCACTGAAGATCGCCAGCCGCAACGGAGACGGTTCCGAAGTGGTACTGGTCGGTATTCCGCGCGGCGGCGTGCCGCTGGCGCGACGGTTGGCGGCGTTCCTGGCCGACCTTTGGAACCGCGCGGTGCCCGTGGGCAGCGTGGACATCGGCATGCACCGCGATGACCTCAACCACCGCCTCGCGCCGGACATTTACCCCACGGTCATTCCTTGCGACATCACTGGCCGCACAGTCGTGCTGGTGGATGACGTGCTCTTTCGCGGCCGCAGTGCCCGCGCCGCGCTGGAAGCCCTGAACGATTTTGGCCGACCCCGGCGCGTCCAGCTTGCCGCGCTGATTGACCGCACCGGCCATCTGGAGTTGCCCATCCGCGCCGATTTTGTCGGCCGCGAAGCCGCCACCGAGGTCGGCGAAGTCGTCGAGGTCAATCTGCGCGAAGACGGCGGCATTGACGAAGTGCGGGTCCGCGCGAAATAATCTGTCCGTCACGGCGCGCAGCCCTTACCGGGAATACGGCCCGGCGTTGCCCGCAAACAGAACATGGCCTGGAATCGCAAACATCTGCTCGACATCGAATCGCTGAGCGCCGACGAAATCCGGCTCATCCTCGACACCGCCCGCGCTTTTAAGGCCGTCGGCGAACGCGCCATCAAGAAAGTCCCCGCGTTGCGCGGCAAGACGGTTATCAACCTGTTCGTCGAGCCGTCCACCCGCACTCGGACCAGCTTCGAGTTGGCCGCCATCCGCCTCAGCGCGGATGTCATTAACTTCAGCACCGAGGCGTCCTCGTTCAAGAAGGGCGAGACCCTCAAGGACACCGCCCGCAACCTCGAGGCCCTCAGCGCCGACATCATCATCATCCGCCACAGTGCCGCTGGGGCACCGCATTTCCTCTCCCGCGTGCTTCTGGCCAGCGTCGTCAATGCCGGCGACGGCGCGCACGAGCATCCCACGCAGGCCTTGCTCGACATCTTCACTATCTTGGAGAAGAAAGGCCGCATCGCCGGGCTGAAAGTCACCATCCTCGGCGATATTCTTTACAGCCGCGTGGCGCGCTCCGACATCTGGGCGCTCCTCAAGCTCGGCGCGCAGGTGACGCTTTGCGGCCCGCCTACGTTGGTGCCGAAGACCTTCGAGCAAATGGGCTGCCGGGTGACCCATGACTTGGATGACGCAATCCGCGACGCGGACATCATCAACCTCCTGCGCATTCAGCACGAGCGGCAGCGCAAGGCGATGTTCCCCAGCTTGAGCGAATACACCAGCCTCTACGGCCTCAACCGCGCCCGCCTCGCCATCACCAAACCCGACGCGCTCCTCATGCACCCCGGCCCGATCAACCGGGGCGTGGAGATTGACAGCGAAAGCGCCGACGGCGAGCGCTCGGTGATTCTCGAACAGGTGACCAACGGTCTGGCCGTGCGCATGGCCGTGCTGTTCCTAATCAACGGCGGCGTCGGCCCGCAGGAAATCGCCGCGTGAGGGACCAGCTTGCAATTCTCATGTCGGCCCTGGCACCCTCGCCGGGTGAGGGCCCCCGGCCTACAGCCACGCACAGCCGCCATTTTGTAGGCCGGGTGCCCTCACCCGGCGTTCCGGCCTGGTCCATGATGCGAATTGTTGGCGGCCAGTTTGCAGGCTTGGCAGGGGCCGCCCGTTACCCGTAGTTTGCGCCGTTCGTATTCATGTCTGAACCAATGTCTATCAAGCAGCACGGCATTTCGATGTTTGTGACCGAAGTGTTGCTGTACCCGCAGCAGATCGGCGCGGTGCTGCCCAGTTCGCGCCACCTGTCCGCAGTAATGGCGGAATGGCTGCCGGCTGACCCCGAGGCTTACGTCCTCGAGCTCGGCCCCGGCACGGGTGCCGTGACTCAGGCGCTCCTGCGACGGGGCTTGCGGGAGGATCGGCTGATTGCCATCGAGAAATCCACCCGCATGGCGGCGGCGCTGCGCGAGCATTTTCCCAAGTCCCACATCCTTACCGGTGACGCCTGCAATCTCGACAAACTCCTCCGCCGCAACCTCCGGGAAGTGACCTCCGTCGGGGCTGTGATCTCCAGCCTGCCGCTGCGCATCTTTTCGCCCGAAGCCGCCAAGACACTCACCGCCAAGATTCGCAGCATCCTGGCTCCCGACGGGCGCTGGGTGCAATACAGCTATTGGCTGGGCAACGGCCGCGCGGAAGCCACCACCGCCTTCGAGCAATGCTCCACCCGCGTCGTCTGGCGCAACCTGCCGCCCGCCCGCGTCACCGTCTATCGCCGCAAGCAGGCCGCCCGCCCCGGCCTAACCGCATCCATGCAGACGAGCACCGCCGCCAAGGCCCGGCCAATAACGTGGAACAGGCGTCGCGCCTGTCTCCATCTTCATTGCCCACTGTCCCTCAAGACTGACCGGTGCCAAAGATCGGGCACCCTTGGGGCAAACCACACCCAAATGATGTCAGAGACAGGCGCGACGCCTATCCTACAGCATCGGCCCGGCCTAGCCGCATGAGAGACGCCGTCGCCGCCGCGCTCGTCTTCACTGGCGGGTTTATCATCATGGTGCTGGAAATCGTCGGCGCGCGCTTTCTCCCCATTTACTTCGGCAGTTCCTTCCATGTCTGGGTCAGTCAGATCGGTGTCATTCTCATCGCGTTGGCGATGGGCTACTACGGTGGTGGCGCTTTGGCCGACCGCTGGCCGCGGCCGCGAGTGCTCGGTACCCTGCTGCTGCCCGCAGGCTTGCTGGTGCTCGCCATTCCGCAGTTCGCCGCGCCGCTACTGGACGCGGTCATCGCCCGCCACCCGGAGGGCGTGCCGATCCCGCCTTTCTGGTTAAAGTTCGATCCGGTGCTGGGCAGCGCGCTGATCTTCCTATTGCCCTGCGTAGCGCTCGCGGCGCTCTCGCCCTTCATGATCCGGCTCTCGGTTCGCACGCTGGCCCGCGTCGGCCACGCCAGCGGATTGATCATCGCCTCCAGCACCGTCGGCAGCATTGGCGGCGTGTTCATCTCCGGCTTTGTGCTGATTGACCGCTATCCCATGTCCACTATCTTTCGCCTCACGGGTGGCTGCACGATCCTGCTGGGCCTGGCATTCATCGCCTTGGATCGATGGCTGGCCGCTGACGGCAAGGAAGAGAGAACGACTACATGAAATCCGAAATCCGAAATCCGAAATCCGAAGGAAACCCGAAATCCGAAATCCGAAGCCCCTCCGTCATCGGCCCAGACAGGTCAGACAGCTCGTGGTGTCAACTGCCGCTGACACGGCCGCTTTCGGCTTTCGGCTTTCGGATTTGCTTCGGACTTCGGACTTCGGACTTCGGACTTTCCGCCTTGGCCATCGCCTGCCTGCTGCTGACGCTCCTTCCCGCCGCAGCGGAAGTCATCTACGAGACCACCACGCCCTACCACCACATCCGCGTCGTGGAAGCCTATGGCGAACGGCAGCTTTGTTTCGACGACTCCACGCAGAGCCGCATCAACCTCGCCGATCCGCTCAAAGGACACTTTGAATACAGCGAGATTTTCCAGATGGCCATGCTCTGGAATCCGGTCGCCACCAACGTGCTGATTATCGGTCTGGGCGGCGGCAGCGCGCAGCGGTCCTTCGAGCACTACTGGACCAATGTGACGGTCGAGAGCGTCGAGATTGACCCGGTGGTGGAAAAGGTGGCCACGAACTATTTCAGGTTCATCGAAGGCCCGCGCCAGCAGGTTCACATCTCCGACGGGCGCATGTTCCTGCGCCGGGGTCAGTCGAAATACGGCGTCATCCTGGTGGACGCCTACGTGCAAGGCCGCTACGGCTCGGCCATCCCGTATCACCTGGCGACGAAGGAGTTTTTCCAACTCGCGGCGCAGCGCCTCGGCACCAACGGCGTGCTGGCGTACAACGTCATCGGCACGACCGATGGCTGGCAGGCGGACATCGTCGGCTCGGTGTATCGCACGATGAAGGAAGTGTTCCCGCAAGTGTCCGTCTTCACCTGTGTCAGCAGCCGGAATGTCGTGCTGGTGGGCAGCACCTCTCCGGTAAAGCGCGATTACCGTTCGCTCCAATACACCGCCAATGCTTTGCGCCTCGCGGGCCGGCTCAAGCACCCCAACTTCCTGATGCGGCTGGGCACGTTCCGCGAAGGCCCGCCCCGCAACGCCGCCAACAGCCCGCTCCTGACGGACGACTTTGCGCCCGTGGACGGTCTGCTGTCGAGCGGTGGCCAGGGAGAGACCCGCAGCGGCCCCGGGCCCCGATCCAACCGTCCGGCACGCTGATTAGACCGGCCTGCTTCGGGCCCAACCAGGTGCCTGGGATGGTTTCCGCCAAGGCCAACAAATTCGTCCGGGGCAAATCCGGATGGGTGAGCACAATCGCTTTCATCGGCTTTGAGATTAACAGACTTCGGTTTGTATGTAAGCGTGCTATGGGCGTTTACTATAGGGACGACAGAAGGTAGTTTGACAGTAGGGTTTCTGTCGTCACCGACGGGACTGGTTCCATCCACGCGCTCCCAAGCCCAGCGTTGAAACGCCGGGCTATTCTCGGTCGCCCTGCCGGGCTGGAAACAGCCTTGCAGGAAACTGAGATGCGCCCGTGGGACTGCCCCTTTTGTTTTCTGGCTTGTGACGACCGCCTGCTCCGACGATACTCCGGGCCGATGACGGTCCAGAACCCCGTGACCTTCATCACCAACCTGACCTGATTATGACCCTGATCGTTGAAAACGAATCCGCCGCCACCGCCGAAGCGGTGGAGGTTCTCATGGAGCGGCTGCCCGCCTCCAAAGTGGCCCGGCTGCTCTCCTCCTGGCAGATGGGGCGGGCGGACTATCTGAAACTCCGCGAAGAACTGTTCGCGGACGAAACCGTCGAAAGCCTCTACGATGCGGCCAGCCAGCCTGGCCGTTGAAGTATGATTCCACTGCCCCACACCGACGGCCTGCTCTACAGCCGCGTCTTCCCCGGCCTCCGCCTGCCCGTCGCCCCGCTGCTGGCCGGCGACACCGCCAAAGTCTTGGCGGCATTGTCACACGAAGCGCCTGAAACCAGTGTCAAAAGTGAAGCCTCCTTTACGACCGCCGAATTGGTTTCCAATAGTCGCCTTACGCCGCAACCGGATGGTAGCGGAGGCGAATACGGCAAGGAGGAGATATGACTAGAGTCGTGTTCGTTGGCAGCCTAGACGAGCGACAAGCGTCATTCCGTACCGTGGCTGCTAACCTCAAGTGTCTCGTCATAAGGCTTGCAGAGAAGCAATGCGCATTCCTTGTCAGGGGAGTGCTAAGGCCAAAAGGCACAAGACTTCCGGTTGATTATCTAGTCATTGAAGCCTTGGCGCAGTATGTGAAACAGAATTCAGGGTGCAGGTTGGATTTGATCGTTGTCCTCGAACCAGGTGTGTTCTTCAACAGTATCCCTTTCGAGTACGCTACGCACCACGCTTCGAGTTCGGTGAGAAAGCTCTTCTATAAGGAGATCCTCGACAAAGTCCAGGTCGCTGTTGCTGTGGGGGGAGCGACGGGAGTCGCAAGATTCATGATGACCGCGGACTGGCTCGGGAAACCGTACCTCATTCTGCCGGGTTCCGGAGGGGCATCAGACTACCTTTGGCGCGACTATTTCGTAGAGGCATCCCACATCAAGAGCATCGATCCGAAACTCGTCGAAAGGCTGCACCAGACTCCTCTGATTTCATCGGAAAGGCCCAGCTACGCTGAAATCACATCTGAGGAAATCCTAGCGTTGGCGGCTACCCCGATGCCTCCACGGTCAGAGCCAAGTGCCCCGATTGGGTACGATCCAGAGGCATTAACGCTGGACCGCGTCTTGACTCTCGCTAAGCGTTTTAGTTTCGGCTTCTGGGCCTTCCTGTTGGGTATGGCGGGTATCCTTATAACACTAGGCTTCTACCTGTGCAAACTTCTTGGGAACTGACTCTCGAACGGGATCTGTCGTTCCTTCTCGCGGGCGTTCATCTGGACCGCTACACGGTCGTCCAGTATGGATCATCACTCCACGATGGGTGTCCGCCTCGTGATGTAGACATTCTTGTGCTTAGCCCAGACCTGAAGGAGGTCAAGTGCCTTAGCCTAACGCCTGGCACTGGCTCCATCCCATGGAATGTCTATTATTGCCCTATTTCGGTTTTCAGAAGGGATGTGCTGTGGCTATCGTTCGGGGGATACTACTGCCATAAGGTCGCATTGGTACACCGCTCCCTCATCACTGTCAGTACGGCGTTCGACGCAGGTGCTCTCTTCTGGAGGCGAGAAGCAGTCAGGTTCAGGAATGGACACGGCCGGTTGGCCAGTTCTGACGAACTGACCAAATGGGTCCATTTGCGAATACTGTCTTTCAGACCGAGTTTCGCCAGAAGCCTGGCGAATTTTCTGCGCAGCCCAAAAGCTTTCGCCAGACTGACGCACGCTGTTGAGTCTTACTCCTTACCTCTCTCCGAGAATCCGGACATCGGTTGGAGTTCCTCGCGTCAAGGAACAGAATCGGCTTTTCTGCGTTTCTGGTCTGAGTACGAGAAACACAAAGGGGATGGGAACGTGTGGAGCGCTAGAACGATGAGGAAGATGGCGATGTCTCTTGATGCGTACGATTGCGATCTCTTGCAGGACTACTTTAAGGGCATGAAGTTGGACTTGTAAAGGGGTCAGTCCTGAATGGCGGTTAGATAAGGCGTATAGTGGCGGAGACCAATGACTTGCGTGACAGCTACTTTCCAAAAGTTGCCAGAACCGATTCTGCCATATGCCCGTGTTTATTGGTTGTTGTAAAAACCTGTTTTCCGATCTGGCGCAGTCGGTTGCGAATAAGCAGCAAAACCCCCAACGAAATGCTGGTGTTTCCTTAACTAACCGCCAATCGGGTCAGTCCTCACTTTTGACACAATTGCCCAAGCGGCCAGCGCGTTAGGATTTCGCCATGCCGGACAACCTCATTGAGTCGGGTAGGGCCGGGGCGCACGCAGCTTGCGCTCATGTTTCCCCGGCCCCCCTCTATCATTCCGTACGGCGGGTTTGCCCCAGTACGGTTGGAAGCGCCGCCTTCTACCGGGAACCCTTCCGCCTCGCGGCGTTTGATCCCCGTTCAGCATCCACACGTCCGACCTACCTTATGTCCAGGCGTTACTATCCCCTGGCGGGGCCATCACCTTACGGTCGTCGGTCGCAGGGCAGCCGGCGGCACCCACAGGCCCTTGGCTCAACCCGGTTTGTCATGCCCGGGTCTGCGGTCGCTACTACGGCCTGATGCGCCAGTCTCTGGAACTCCCGCCGGGTTCGTCGTTGCGACTTATCCCGCCGGGTCTTTGCCCTCGCGGGCCGTTCCAGTCACCTTCCCTTCTTTGCCTTGGCACACTGTCCACACCTGCCACGACCCTTACCCCGCCGCTCACGCTGACTTCTTCGGATGGTTGCTCCATCAGCGTTGGGAGCCTTCGTCCTTCAGGCGGGGACTCGGCAACCGGAGTTCCCATCTATTGCTGGTTTCAGATGGGTTCGGTAACGGGGCCGCGGTCTTCTCCTGTCGCTTGCGGCCGGTGTGGTGGTTAGGGCGGCTGACCAGTCCCCGCTGCCGCGTCGCCGCGCCAACAGGCCCGCCCGTTTACAGCAGAGCTTGCCCCAGCCGGGGGCTCCCCCAGTCGGAGTCTGCCATGACTACTCGGCTCAACCACCGATTGCCGAGGCGGGACTCACACCCGCAAGTGTGTCAAAGATCGAAGGCTGCACGCCTGAAAACCGAAGCCCAAACCGCCACCCCCGGCGTGCCGATCGGCTCCCCGTGCGCCAGGCTAAGGAACGCCGGCTGCCCGGATGGAATTCGACGGCAGAGCCGGGATATTTCAAACCATTTGCCGAATTCCAGATTCCAGCATCCGACATCTGGCTTCCGGCATCTGGCATCTGGCTTTCTTTCCCTCAGGTTCCACTCAAACCAACGAGAAACCCGATTATGCAAGTCCCCCAGCCGTGGCCCAACCACTGCGCGGATTACCCGGCGGGCAAGCAAACCTGGCGCTGACGCCATTTTTCCATTGAACCGCAGGGCCTTTGCGGAGTTCAATGACGGCCATGAACCGTCGCCATTTCCTCACCACCACCCTTGCTTCCGCCTCCTTGGCGGGCCTTCCCCTCGCCAGCCGCGCCGCCGCTGAGGCCGCGGCCGCCGCCTCGCCTACGCGCGAGTTCTTCGAGTTGCGCCAGTATCACCTCCGCCGCGGCCCGAGCCAGCGCGTGTTCGAGGACTACATCCGCAACGCCGCCATCCCCGCCATGAACCGCCTCGGCATCCAGCCCATCGGCGTCTTCAACATCAGCACCGGCCTCGACTCGCCGTCCACCTACGTGCTCATCCCCTACCGCTCGCTGGATCAGTTTGCGACCGTGGGTCAGCGCCTGGCCGCCGACGAGGAGTATCTCAAGGCGGGCGCCCCGGCCATCAACGCGACCGTGGACAACCCCGTGTATGCCCGCGTGGAAAGCTCTCTGTTCGCCGCCTTCGACGGCATGCCCAAGCTGGAGGTGCCCAAGCTCGCGTCCGGCGCCAAGCCGAAGCTCTACGAACTGCGCATCTACGAGAGCCACAACAAGCAGGCCAACAAAAAGAAGATCGAGATGTTCAATCAGGGCGAGATCGCGATCTTCCGGCGCAACGGCCTGACCCCGGTCTTCTTCGGCGAAGCCCTGATCGGCTCACGCCTGCCCAACCTGACTTACCTGCTCGCCTTCGAGGACATGGCGGCCCACGACAAGAATTGGTCCGCGTTCGGCGGCGATCCCGAGTGGAAAGCCATCAGTTCCAAGCCGGAATACGCCGACGCCAAGATCCTGACCAACATCAGCAACGTCTTCCTCCGCCCCGGCGCTGGCTCGCAGATTTGAAGGGCCGCCGGGCTGCGTGCCAACGCCCAGCTTCCAGCGGAGCGCCGTTTTACAAACGGCTTGGCGTCTTGCCTGCGCCGAAAGCCGAAGCCCGGCCGTAGGACAGGCGTCGCGCCTGTCGCTGGCATCATTTGGGCGCGGTTCTCCAGCAATTCTCACTATGACCACGCCCCCCGCCGGGTGAGGGCACCCGGCCTACAAGCGAGGGCGGTTTTGCAGGGCTGTAGGCCGGGTACCCTCACCCGGTGCGGCGTGACAGAACCCAAAATGCGAACTGCTGGCGGTTCTCCGCCACGGTGGCTGCGGGCAGCCAGCACTCACCCTTGCGTCAGGCAAGGGATTGATGATGGCGACAGCCACGCCGCCTGTCCCACGCGGTACTGCCGTTGAATTAAGGCCGGGACACGCTAAAGCGTGGAAAACAAACAGGCCGGGTTGGCTTGGTGTGCATGCTTTAGCGTGTCCCGGTTTCCCAACCGGCTCGCTAAATCAACGGCGGTGACCCCACGCGGCGGGCCGCGTCTGCGCCAAGGTTTCCACCTGCACAAACACGGCCAAGCCGGTTCCAAACCGGCGCTCCGGCCTGACCTCAGCCACTCCGCTGGCCGCAGCCCTCCCGGCTCCCAGGTCGCCTTTGTCTGATACAGTGAATAGCGCCTCCTTTTAGCTCCCGAACGCCCCAAAATACAGACTCGACAACGCCCGCCCCAGCGAGCTAAAAACGGCTCGGAAGAAATGTTAGCCAAGCTCCGCCAAAGCCGTTGTCAGGGAACCCAGGCCGATTCCGGCCAGCCGGGTTTTCTTGGCTGCCTCGCGTACCTTCCTGCTTGGGAAGCCCTCGCTCCGCGCGACCTACCAGGCCTCCGCCCTCACTTCCCAAGCGCCGGCAGCCATTCCCGCGGAACCGCAGCGGGCTGCCGACAGCTTGCCCGCAGACCAGGAGGACGCTCACGGCAGGTGTCTGGGGGCGGGATGATGGGCAGTTCCTTTTTGCCAAATGTACCCGTTTCCAAACCGCCGATCAGTCAAACCCAGTCAAACCAAATCAAGGTGATTGCAAGTGAATCAATCCAGGCCAACGGTTCCTTTGGGCTTTGCTCTTGGGGACTGCGACCCGGCAGGAAACCGCCCCTGAACACCAGAAATGCCGTGGAGACTCCGACTTGGAACAGAACCCATGCCAGTCCGGTTGAACACTCGGCCCCTACCGGATCTGACGGCCAACCCTTACCTTCAGCGTTCTTTGTCACGAACCTGACCATCGCCACCATGCCAAGTCTCCCGCACATTTTGCGGCCAACTGCCGCAATGCCCGCCCTTGCCGCCTGTATCGCTCTCCTGGCGATGCCCAGCTTGGCGGCGGAGCAGGCGCCGTTTTCTGCGACGGCACCTCCTGAGCAAATCCAGGCTTTCCTGGCCTTTGATTGCCCTCTACCGCCAACGCGTGCGAAGGCGGCCAGCCCTGCTGAGGATCCCAATGAACTCATCGCTTTGCTGAATCAACTGGCCGCTGGCGACGCCGTAGACCCCGTGCCTGCACTGCGCGATTTCGTCACCCACAATCTCGAGTCCCGGTGGCAGCCCGCGCTGAGCTACGTCCTCAGTGATCGTCTGCATCGGACTGCCCGTTTTTCCGAAGCCCAGGCAGTGCGGAAGGATCTGGCTGCCAGCCTGGCGAAGCGGTCCGGCACGGCCGCCACGGAATTGGCCGAACTCAACCGGCATCACACGCTGAACCTCGATCTACGGCTGGGGCACACCAATGAGATCGCGCAGATGCTCCGGGAAACCGCCGACCAGCCGATGAGCGGCTCCTTCCGTGCGCTTCGCGTCCAGGCCGAGGAAGGTCTGCACTATCTTCGGACGACGTATGCGCAGAACCTGCGCTGTGGCCCCGTGGCGCTCCATGCCATCGAGGCTCACCTTGGCCACGCTTTCACCCCGGTGGAGGACATGGAAGACCTTGGTCCAGGCGTCCTGGAGACCGGCCTTTCTTGCTCCGACCCCCGCACGATCGCCAAGGCGATGAAACTCGATTACCAAGTGATTCACCGCCCCCCGGGCGGAGGCAAGCTGCCAGTGCCGGCCGTGATGCACTGGAAATTCGGGCACTACTCCGCCCTGCTGGAGGAAAAGGACGGGCAGTACCTGCTGGTAGATCGTCTGCTGGGATTCAACGGCTGGGTTTCCCTGGACACGCTGACCAACGAAATCAGCGGCTACTTCCTCATGCCTCGCGGTAAAATACCCACGCTCTGCCGCCCCGTCTTCGAGGAGGAAGCATCCAAGGTATGTGGCAAGCACTGTTCCCATGGCCGGCCACCCTTTGGAGAAAGCGTCCCGGATGGCAATAGCACTTCCGGCGGTGACTCCTGCCAGGGCGGGGAGGTTGGCATGCCGGTGTACAGCTTCCAGACTGTAGCCACGAGCCTGCTGGTTCAGGACACCCCTTTGGCCTACCATCCTCCTGTGGGACCTTCCATTGCGCTGACTCTGAGCTATCGCGAAATGGACACCTGGCCTGACTCCGAGAGCCAGCGCGAATACGGGCACTTCGGCAGCCAATGGTCCCACAGGTATTGCGCTTTCGTAGTCTGGGAGTCGAGCAATCTCTACACCGGCAGCGAAGTGAGGTGCCGAGTGCCGGGAGGTGGGACAGAAGCCTACATCTTCAACGCCACCACAGGACGCACTACGGCCAGTCCCCTGACACGCGCATACCTGCTCCGTGTCGCTTCAAGCCGCTTTGAACGCATCCTTCCGGACGGCTCCAAAGAGGTTTATTCAGTACCGTTCAAAGCCACCGGGTTTCCGTGGCGGCTGCTCCTTTCCGCCATTGTTGACTCATCCGGAAACCAGATGACGCTGAGCTATGACGCCAAGGGGCGCCTGACCAGCGTGATGGATGCCATCGGGCAGACCACCACTTTCACCTACGTCACGGACACTAGCACCGCTGCCAATTTCCGCCGCATCGCGAAGGTGACCGATCCCTTCGGACGAACCGCCCTGTTCCAATACAACGCCAGCGGCCGGCTTTGGCAGATCACCGACATGGGCCGGTTGACGTCCGAGTTTGGCTACGCCTCCGACGGTTTCCTGAACCAGATGACGACTCCCTACGGCACGACACGTTTCGCTGTTACCACGGGCGGTGGCGGTTGGGGACTAAATCGCTCCCTGATAGCGACAGACCCGCTTGGCGGCAAGGAGGTGCTCGCCTTCATTGACCCGCTCCCGATCCCCTCCGTCGAAAAAATCGCTCCTCCAGCGCAGGTGCAGGTGGGCGGGAAAACCGTGCCCCTCCTCATCGGCAATGAGAATGTGCATTTCCGCAACACCTGCTTTTGGGACAAGCGCGCTTACCAGGCAAGCCGGCTGGATGCAGCGGAAAACCTCTTCAAATACGCCACCATCCAGCACTGGTTGGTGCAAGACTCTTACGAGATAACCGGCATTCTGGAGAGTACTAAGAAACCCCTCGAAAACCGCGTCTGGTACAACTACCCCGGCCAGACCGATCCTCACTTCGTCGGCACTTCCGGCCAACCAGCAAGATCGCCCGCGTGCTGGACGACGGCACCACCCAGATCCACCAGTACGAATACAACTCCCTGGGCAAGGTGACCAAGACCGTGGACCCCGTGGGCCGGACGACGGTGTTTGTCTATGCCGCCAATGACTTCGACCTGCTGGAGATCAAGCACGTCGGCCCCAGCGGACTGGAACGTCTCGCGGCCTTCACCTACAACAGCCAGCACCTCCCGCAGACCCTGACCGATGCCGCTGGGCAAACCTCCGTCAACACCTACAACGCCCGCGGCCAGTTGCTCACCACCCGCAATCCCAAGGGCGAAACCACCACCTTCAACTACGACGCCAACGGCTTTCTGCTCTCCATTGACGGCCCAATGGTCGGCACGGCGGACCGCACGTCCTTCACCTACGACAACACCAACCGGGTGCGCACCGTGACGGATTCCGAGGGCTACACCCTCACTTTCGACTACGACAACTTCAACCGCCCCACTCGCGTCAGCTACCCGGACGCCACGTACGAGTTTGTGACGTACAACCGCTTGGATCCGGTTGTTTTCCGTGACCGTATGGGGCGCCTGACCCAGCGCAGCTACGACGCGCTGCGCCACCTCACCTCCGTCACCGATGCGCTCAACCGCGTGACCCGCTTCGGCTGGTGTGGCTGCGGTTCGCTGGAAAGCCTTACCGACGCGCTGGGCCGCATGACCCACTGGTCCTACGACGTGCAGGGTCGCCAGACCGGCAAGCAATACGCCGACGGCAGCCGCATCGAATACCGCTACGAAGCCGCCTTTGGCCGGCTCAAGCAGGTCAAGGACGAGAAGGGCCAGTTCAAGAACTACGAATACTTCACTGACAACAGCCTCAAGCGGGTCAGCTATCCGAACGCCCAGATTGCCACACCCACCGTCAGTTTTACCTACGACTCTTACTACAACCGCCAGGCCACGATGACGGATGGCTTTGGCGTCACCTCCTACGGCTACTTTCCCGTCACCGCCAGCCCCGCCTTGGGTGCCTCCCGGCTGGCGAGCGTGGATGGTCCGCTGCCGAACGACACCATCACCTACGCCTACGACGCCTTGGGGCGCACCATCAGCCGGGCCATCAATGGAGTAGCGGAGACGGCGGCCTACGACGCCCTCGGGCGGGTGGCGCTGGTGACCAATGCGTTGGGCAGTTTCACCAACACCTACGTCCGCAACACCGGTCGCCTGGCCGAGGTGAAATACCCGAACGGCATCCGCACCCTGTTCAATTACTTCGACAACCTGCGCGAGCAGCGGCTGGAGGCGATCACGAACCTGGCCCCGAACGCACAGGTGATCTCCCGGTTCAACTACCTCTACACGCCAGCGGGCCAGATCACGAACTGGACGCAGGGCTTCGGGACAAGTCCCGTCCAGGTCCACTCTTTCGGCTACGACACGGCGGACCAGTTGATCTCCGTCATCATCAAGACCGGGGCCTTGACGACCAAGACTTACACCTACGCCTACGATCCCGCCGGTAATCGCACGCTGGATGCCAGCAATGCGCTCAGCGTGACCGCTTCCTACAACAGCCTGAACGAACTCGTCAGCCGCAGTCCGGCTACTAACGCTGCACGCACCTACGAATGGGACGTGGAAAACCGGTTGGTGGGCATTCAGGAAGGCGGCAACCGGACAGAATTTGGCTACGATGGTCTAGGGCGAAGGATTCGTATCGTGCAACGAACCGGTGCATTGACCAACAGCGACCTGCGGTACCTTTGGTGCGGGACAGGCTTGCGTGAAGAACGCGCTTCCGCCGGTACTGTTTTCCGCCGATTGCTCCCGCAGGGATTGCTCGAAGGTTTGCAGCGCTCCTTCTACACATTTGACCATCTTGGGTCTATCCGTGAAGTGTTGGACCTGTCAGGATCTCGGCGTGCCCGGCACTACTATAGCCCCTACGGTATTGTTGAAAGCAGAGAGGGGTCATTTGACGCGCCGTTTCTATTTACCGGGCATTTCAACCACAGGGAGAGCGGACTACTGCTCACACTGTTCCGTGCCTTTGACCCGCTTTTAGGGCGCTGGATTTCAGGCGATCCGATAGGGGAGGCAGAAGGCGTCAATCTTCATCAATATGCCCGGAACAACCCTACGCGCTACGTAGACCGCCTGGGCCTTGAAGTACTTATTGGGCAGCATTATGCCCTACTAGTCGGAGGCTACGCATGGCAGCCTGGAATGCACCAAACGCTCGTATTTCGCCCCGCCAATCCGCAGGATTTCGTGAACAACCCGAACTTTGCTCCCTCCGGCGGCGCGAGTGCAACGCTTAGTGGACAGATGTCATGGGCTTCAGGCAGCTTGTACTCTGCGTGGAATTACGCAGGTGATACACCGGGAGGCCTGAGCGACCTGACAGTAATACCGACACCCCCGGGCCTGACCGACTCCCAGTTTATTAATAACATCATCGCCGCCGCTGGGGCATACCGCGATAACCTTCCATACGGGCCATTTCCCGATTCTCGGTTTGTAACTTTTAACTGTAACTCTTATGCCGCTGGCGTCGTTGAGGCTGCCGGCGGTGCCCTGCCGGACCTTCCCGGATGGCAGCCGGGATCCTGGCGGCCTATCCCAATTCCAATATCCGTCATCCCAAATAAACCCAACCCGCTCGCCGGGGTGCAGCAGATCCTAAATGAGCTGGATGCTCGATTCCCGACGCACCAGCCGGAACTGGGGCACTTCTGAGTGGCGTCAGTGCGAACCTAACCGAGTGTCATGTATTCCAACAGAAGCCGAAAGTGGCTGATGAACGAATTTACGCCCAAACTCGCGCTTGTCATCGCTTGCCACCTGGCTCTACAGGGTGGCGAACAAACGGAGGCAGCCGAGACCCTTTTCCAACACGATGCAGCGGGCAATCTGGTCGCAATCTCGAACAGCGCGCCGGGCCGCCCAGCCTTACTCACCAGCGCACAAGGCCAGTCCGCTTTCAACGGCGAGGTGGTGTCTTTGAGCGTTTCTGCCACGGGCGGCGGCCCGCTGCGGTATCAGTGGCTCCTCAACGGTGTGGCCGTCGCCGGCGCCACCAACGATTCGCTGCTCATCACCAACGCTAGTGCGGCCCTCGCCGGTCGCTACACCGCCATCGTCTCCAACGCCTCCGGCTCCGTCACCAGCG
The DNA here is from genome assembly GCA_903847485.1 of uncultured Verrucomicrobiota bacterium. GTDB lineage: Bacteria > Verrucomicrobiota > Verrucomicrobiia > Limisphaerales > JAJXZI01 > CAINDV01. The sequence goes on along the minus strand of CAINDV010000853.1, from coordinate 196 downwards.
CCCCCGCCCTGGTCGCCATTTCCCCTGCTACCAATGTATTGAGGCCGCGCTCGCTAGTAAGGGATGCAGCATATACTAAAGTACCATCAAAGGCTGAATCGTTATATCCCACCATGGCAGTTCCGCCGAACGCGACAGCCGCTTTTCAAGCGCCTGCTTTTCGCTGCCGCAGAGTGTGACGCCCTTCTGGTAAACG
>CAINDV010000852.1 GCA_903847485.1 uncultured Verrucomicrobiota bacterium | reverse complement strand
CGGAGCCGGGAGCGCTTGCCGAGGGAACCCGAGGAAAAACCACCGGGGTTCAGGGAGCGATTGGAGCCATAGTGCCGCAGACAACCGAAATAACTTGTGGCGCCCGAGCGTGCGGGTGTACTGCGCTTGTTTTAGGACTAGCAACATCGCCTTCGCCAACGTCGAAGCTGAAGCCCTGTTGGTGATGCTCGATCAAGTCGGCATTTGCGCTTCGAGTGGTTCAGCCTGCACGACCGGCTCGCTTGTCCCGTCGCACGTCTTGACTGCTATGGGCATCAGCACTGCCCACGCCCGCAGAGTATCCGCTTCAGCCTTGGCATCTATACCACGAACGACGAGGTAGATCACCTCTTGAAGCACTTGCCGGGAATTGTCGCCAGACTAAGGGCTGCATCGAAATCCCCAGCCCCCTCTTCGCGCAGCACAGAAGTATGACAACAGCACCGCTACAGCAAGATTCGCCGGCCTTGGCTGCCTAGGCGACCGGTTTCACTGGAGACCTTCGACGCTGTAGCGGGTGTTATGGCGCAAACTCCAAGCCGGCAACTTGGCCCCGTCGGTTGACAGAGCGAAGCAGGACTCCATTGCTCCCTCACGGCATGTGCCGGGCGCGGTAGAACTTCAGCGCCGTTGCAGGAGTTGTATCGGTGAAACTTGCTTTGCCGTCCGGGCCAGGGTTCAGCACGGCGACCTGGCTCCACTGCGCCAAGTTCGTCGAGGTTTCCAACGCATAATTCCAACCCTTCGCAGCGGCGTGAAGGGTGACTCGAAAGCCGTCTTCTGCCCGCTCCCTCGACAACCGTGCCGCAGGCACCGAACCGTAAAGCGTCAATTGCAGTCCTAGCAGCGTCCCGCTGTTGGCCGCCGCCAGGTCTGCAATATTAACCGTCCAGGTTCCTTCCGCCGGCTCGCCCCAGTGCCGCACCGAGGTCAGCGTCCAACCACTGTAACCGGCACCGCTGGAACTGTGCAGTTCCGCCAACCGGCTCGTCGTGCCCCAGGGCGACGTCAGGTTGATTGCCAGGTCGCCGTAACGCGGGTGAGGCAGCGTCACCGTGAGCGCCGCGTGTTCGACGCGGAATCCCTGGTTCGTCACCGTGAAGCTCACATAAACACCGGCCGGGCTGTTGTCCGGCACGGGCAGATTCAGGTTCGTGGCGGGCAATGACATTACCTGCATCGGCTCAAGATTCAGCCATTGGGTGGCGAGAACATCGCGGCTCCGGCGTTGACCAGCCCAGCGCCGTATTGGTAATGGTGCGTAAGCCCGGCGCGATTGGTCTGCCAGTCGGCCTCGGTCGCGGCCACCTTGATCGCCGACCACATCAGGATCTCCTTAACATCGCGCCAACTGAGAGTGGGATTGGCCTGGAGCAGCAGCGCGACCACCCCTGAAACAATCGGCGTCGCCGCCGAAGTCCCGCCGAAGGTTGAGGTGTAGTCGCGGTCCCACGGCTCGCAGGAACCACCGGGGTTTCGACCATTGCTACCCAGCAGGTCCGTGGTGGTGATGCCCGGCCGGCCAGAACAGGTGGAAGAACCTCCCCGCGAAGGCGCGACCACCGCCACGCAGGCACCCGGTTCGCTGTAGGTCGCGGCGAGTCCTTGGTCGTTTAATGCACCTACGGCGATCACCCGCACGGAATTGGCGAAGCCGTCGTAATTGGCGTTCTCGCCATACGTCTTGCCGTTGCCGGCGGCGAAAGTATAGACCACGCCCTTCCCGCAGCGTCCCGACGTGGTGCCCTGCGCCAGAGCGTCCGTCATCAGCGGCCCCGGCCCTTCCAGCCGGCCATCGCCATCGTAGGCGCCCCAACTGTTGTTCTTCACGGCCAAGGCGTCGTTGCGATGCAGCATGGCGGCGGCGTCTTGTTCATCCGTCTCCGCATCCGCAATCAAGCGCAGGTCTGCCAGCCGCGCCTCGAAAGCCACGCCCGCCACGCCGATGCCGTTGTTGCCAAGCGCTCCGATGATGCCTGCTACGGGCGTGCCGTGCGTATCCCAAGCAGGATCGAAGGTGCTGGCGTTGAAATTCACGCTCAGGCTGGCATCCAAGTTTGGCATGAGGTCCGGATGCGCTGCCTGCACCCCGTCATCCACGACCCCGATGGCAACCCCGCTGCCGCGCCAGGCATCCCAAACTGATTCCACATTGATGTCCACCCCAGAAGTTCCGCCGCTCTGCCCCACGTTGCGCAGATGCCATTGCGAAGGAAACCAAGCATCATTCGGAACCAGCTTCTTTTGGTGCAACCGCCGGAGCATTGGCTCCGCCGAAAGAACTCCGACTTGCCTGCGCAAGGCCGCGGCCAACGCCAGCGCGCCGTCCGGTTCGGACGAACGGGCGACGGCCCACCCCGGAGCAAGCGGCAGCCTGCGAAGCACCGCCGTGCCGGCACCCGCCTCCACGCGCTCTTCGTCAGCGCCGGGACCAAGGTGAACCAGCACCTCCCGCGTCAGCAATCGTCGCGTGAACTCGTTCCGCGCCGTGCCCGCCTCGTAGAGCACCAGGCTGACGCGGTTGGTCTGCGATCGCTGGCGAGCACGCGCCCAGGTGCGCAGCGCCTCGGCATCGCGGGCGGGTGCAAATCTCCACACCGGCGCATTTGTCCCGTCCAGCCACAACTCGTCCAGCGCCACCTCGAAGGGCCGGCTCTGCCCGCCATCCTCGATGGCCAGATCCCAGTTGACCGCTTCTGCCCGCAAACCCGCCGCCGCCACCGTCAGCGGAACGAGAATCAGCCAAGGACAAAGGCGCTGTCGCACATTCTTCACGCCGGCAGCAAACCATGCCCACGCCTCGCGGGCAAGCAGACTCGACCCGATTGTCGAAGCTAAACTTGCTCTGCGGGCAGCCATGCATGCCGCTACTGCGCCCGCCACCGGTGTGGTCCCGCAAGCCATGCAGCCAACAGTTTCCGTCGGAGACCCTTCGATAGAACGTCACCGAAATGCGCGCCTCCGGTCTGGCGCGCGGTGCGCCGTTTGTCCAGCAGATCGCCGCGCGGAAATAAAAACTTGCAACCTCCGCGAGCACCATGACAATCATCCCCGTCAGTTGCAATCAGACTGCGGTCGGGGCGTCTGGAAGCGTGTGGACGTCTGAAAGATCGAGGTCGTGCCAAGACTGGCGTACGTTTTGGACGTGGACAATTTCAACGTGGGCAACCAGCGGCAATCCTCAAGGCTGCCATGTCGCTGCCAGCAACCCGGCGCTCGGCTGGGTGCCTTCTTGTGCCCGTTACTCCTCAGCGCGGCGTCGCTGCCTGGGGCTGCCAGTCAGCCTGCAACCCCGCTGGCGTTCCCAGCTTGATTTCCCTGAACTTTCCTGAAACTCAACCCCACGAAGATCAATTCTATGAAAACTATGAAACGAATCGCGATCCTGCTCGCCGGTGCGGCCGTCCTGACGGCTACTCACGCCTCAGCCCAGACCGGCCAGACCGTCACCTGGGCCGGCGGCAACAGCTACAAATCCTGGCTCGGTGCCACGAACTGGACGCCCCAGGTCGTGCCCCTCAACAACGCCGGCACCAACTTCACCGTCATCGTTCCGGACAGCACGAGCCTCGGCTACGATAGCGGCGGCGCAGGCACGATTGAGGCGCTGAGCTTCGGCATCAGCACGTTGAGAGTTCGCGGAGGCAACAGCCTCGTCGTAACCGGTGCTACCGTCATCAAGGGCCTCATTGACGCCCAGGGTGCGAGTAGTGCCTTCCGGGCGAAGGCAAACGTGACGGTCCTCCAGAATTATCCCCGCCTGTGGGCCGCCGATGGTGCGACCGTTGGCGCAGCGGCCAGCACCTACACCTGGGACAACAACGGCGGTGCCAACACTCTCGTTTCCTCTGTTGGCGCTGGCTCGCTGGTTGAGTTGACCAATGTGACCTCATTCCAAGTTGGCTACAGCGGCGGCCAGCCGGTCTATTCGGTGTATGCACGAAGCAACGGCGTTATTGACCTGCGCAACCTTGGCCAGATTACCGGGCCAGCCAACGATGATTGGCTGGACTTCAATCTCAATTCCAGCGGCGACATCCGGCTCGACAACCTCAAACGGATCGCTGCCCGCGTTCGCTTCAATCTCGACCTTCCGACTTACACATTGCCGCTGCTGGACCGGGCCACGGAAACCTATTTCAACCTCGCTCCCAGCAACACCCTCCAGCTTCCCGCACTGCTTTCCCTTTCCAACGGCGGCATCATCAACGCCGCATACAGCCGCCTTGACGCGCCCGCGCTGCTCTCCGTGGACAATACCCCCATTCAGGTGGGGCAAGGCGGCTCGTTGGTGGCGACGAACCTGCTGGCGCTCGACACCGTTCCACTCACCCTCACCAGCAACGGAGTCTTCATTGCCCCCAAGCTGGCCGCTTATAGGAACAGCCTCATTTCTTATGTGCCGGGCCAACAGCTTCATTCAGGAAACCTCACCGACATCTTCGCTTCAAGACTGTCCGCCAGCTCTGGTGCGACGGGTCGCGTGGCGGCGGTGACCTACGACACGCCGGCGAGTTGGCAATGGTATGGGGCGCTCTTCTCGGCGGACGGCGGCGAGTCGCTGCTGGACATGTCCGCCATGCGCACGATGCAGACCCGTTATTGCAATTGGAGCG
>CAINDV010000851.1 GCA_903847485.1 uncultured Verrucomicrobiota bacterium | reverse complement strand
GGGTAAGGGTGAGGCCGACAGGTTGACCGTCGCCAAGGTAATGCTCCTGATCGAGGAGTTGGCGGGCGCGAGCGTGCTCGTCGGGTTGGAGTGAGCGCGCGGCCAGTTCGGCGAGCACGACCGGGGGCGGGTCAGCGGTAAAGGCTGGGCAGGCAACAGATAGTGGTTTCATCCCAGCCCATTTCACTCGAAAACGCAGGATGGGTCTAGCAAAAAGTGCGAGCCCTGTGGTTAGGGCCCACTCCCGATGCATATGAAAATGCCGTGGCATGCGCGCAACATCGTCAGCGATTGCGCTTGACTTTGCCTGGCTCTGGCTTACGTTCCACGCGGCAGTCGTACTGCCGGCTACCATGATTCTGCCGAAGTTGAAATACCAGTTGTCGAGCAACTCAGTAAGAGTGACAGGCTTCCGCCTGAAGCCGGGGGCGCTCGCCTGCCCCGAGCCAGCCTCCGGTGCCCCGGTCTTATCTTCGGGCGTGATACGAAACTACCCCTCCAGGGGCATCCGTCGGCGGATGCTGTACCTGTGCCACAACCCCAGGCGGAACGCTACTTCGTGGACTGCTTGGAGACCGACCGCTTGTTCGCGGGCACACGAAAACCTGAGAGGAGAACCCCTATGACCATGAAACTCATCATCTTCACAACCACCGCTGCCGTGGCCGCAATCACCTTTGCAATGCCACCGGCCGCCGCCGCCGCCGAAGGGTGGTGGCTGGAAGGCGGACCGGTATTCCGCGGTGACATGCACTACCAAGTCAGCGGCTCCTCCTACGTTCAGAAGTTTGATCTGCACGCCGCCGCCGGGCCGCTGGTCGCCCCCGCCAGTGTCGGTCCAAGCGACCAATACGCCGACCGCACTTACGACAACGGCTATGTGAAGCTTGACGCTGGCACCTTGGACCCCAACGCCATCGGCGGACCTGGAAAGACTTGGAATTGGGCTTACGACGCTTCCTCCCAGTTGAATGCCCAGTCGGCCACCCTGTCTTTCGCCAAGAAGAGCGGCCTCGGCTACCACTCGGCAGTGGCGGGCACTGCCAGCGGCGGCGGGGACTTGCGGAGTAGCGGAATCAACCTCATGGCTGGCTATTCGATTTACAAGTCGCAGCGCTGGACGATCGAACTAGGCTTCGGTTTCCAAGGACTATGGGGTCAGACTTCCTCCTTTGGCACCTCGTCTTACCAGGAGCAGACGGGGCGGATCAATGCCAAGGACTCCTACGCTGCGGCCGGTGCCGTTGATCCCACCTACGGTTTTCCGCTGCCCCGCACGGCTCCGGGCGGCTACGTCGGCACCTACGGTGGGCCGGCCGACGGACCTTCGGCCTGGGTGGGCGGCTACCCGGTGATCGGGAACCTACCCGACAATCGCGTTAGTGCGACTGAGCCTGATTCCGTGGCGCAGAATGACATTAACTACCGGCTCTCCACCGATCTCTACGAGTTGAATCTGTCGCCACGGGTCCGCTACGCCGCCACCAAGCGCCTTTGTCTGCATGTGACTCCCACCCTGGGGCTGGCAGTGGTCGGCCTCAACGCCGAACGCACGGAATCCTTCTACAATACCACCTCCGCAGGTACCGCCCAACTCAAATCCTGGCGTGATTCCCAGAACGGTTGGCAGGTTAGCTTTTCCGGCGGGGTAACGGCCGGCGTTGATTATGACTTGGGCAAAGGTTACTTCGTGGGCGTCTTCGGTGGTTACAACTGGGTGGTCAACCCCACCCAGGTCGAGCTTGGTCCCAGCCGCGTCACGATGGATGCCAGCGGCTATGTCACCGGGGCGGTCTTCGGCCGCCGGTTCTAAGAGGGTGTATGAATACCCCACCCCAGCGCCGCGTGAGGGCACGCGGCCTACAGGAAACCACCGGAACGGACCTCAATTGCAGGCCCGGTCCCCCGACCGGGCGGGTTTTCCAACAGGTTCTAAGCTGTAACCATGCAGTTGGAAACCGTGACGAAGGCCCGGCCGGCGGCGTAGGACAGGCGTCGCGCCTGTCTCCATCTTCACCCCCTTGCCTTACTAAAAAGTGAGCCTTTGTCGCCATCAGCAACCGTTCAGGAAAACCGTTCCCAGACGACGTCAGAGACAGGCGCGACGCCTGTCCTACTGCATAGATACGGCTAAGTCACCCGCCCATCCATGCAGACAGCCTTTATTACTCTAAGGAGAACTCAATCATGCAAGTAACAAAATGGATTTCGTGTTTGTGCGGCGCGGCCTTGCTGCCGTGGTCCGCTTCCGCCATCACACTCGGCGCGTTTGGCCCACACGGCGAAGGCGGTTCCAAGAACGCCCAGACCTGGACCATCGGCCCCGGTGGCACAGTTTACGAGTTAGATGCCTTCGTGAGCCTGGACGGGTTTGATCTCAACGGCAGTCTGCCCGGCACAGCCGCCGCCCTCTCCCGCGACGCGCTTCCCGTCGGCCTCGGCTATCACTTCGCGTCCTCCCTTGCGGCGGACACGTCCGACGTGACATTGGTCTACACCTTCTCCAATGTCACCACCACCGTCTTTTCCAATCTCCACCTCTCCATACTGCTGGACGCGGAGATAGACCAAGCCGCCAACACCTTCTTTAACGAATACGGTGTCACCTCCGGCACGCTCGGCACTGGCCCGGCCGACCAGGCCCCGGACCAATGGCAAATTGATGAGCCGGGCTTCGTGACCGGGACGGTGCTCCGCAACCTATATCTCGCGTCCTTGAGTAACTCCAACGCCATCCCCAAGACGGCGCCCAATGACGTGGCGTTGGGCTTGGGCTTCAACCTCGGCACTCTCTGGCCAGGTATGCAAGTGACCGTGCGGGTGATGATCTCCGAATCCAATCACACGCTCGGTTCCTTCGCCCTCGAACACCATGACGCCGCGCCTGTGTCATCCACTGTGATCACCCTCTCCGGCCAGGTGGATCCGCGCTCTGCGGTCAGTGGGTTCGTGTTCAAGGACGCCAATAAAAACAGCCTTTTCGACGCGGGTGAGGCTTTAACCGGGGTTAAGATTTTTGCCGACCTGGACAACAACGGTGTTCGCTCCAGCGGTGAACCCCAGGCGACCACCTCCGGCAGCGGCAGTTACGGCATCGCCAACCTCACCGCCAGCACCCTTACCCTGCGCGTGGACACCAACACCGTCCCTGCCGGGATCACCAACTCCATTGACCCCGACGGCGTGCTCGACAACCGCACCCTTCTGACCTTGGCCGTCGGGCAGACGGTCACCAACCTGATCTGGGGCTACCGCGACATCATCCCTCCCGCCGTCTTCACCAACACCACGCCCCTGGTGCAGTTCGGTTTCACCTGGCGCTTAAGCACTCCCGCCGGCTCGATCATCGGCACCTTGCACCTGACCAATCCCCCGGCCAGCGGCGCTAACCTCCGCGTGCCACTTCAGATCGGCCTGCCCGCCTCCACCAATTACTATCTCGTCCATCCCGTCGGCAACCTGTCGAGCGGGCTTCCCTACGTGGACCTCAGCGCCGCCTTTACCGCGCAGCTTGGCAGCGGCGGGCAGCTTGTCCCCGGCGCGGTGATAACCCTCGACGGAGTGGAGGTTTACAGCCGGAACCGCAGTGCCCCGGCCAATAGTTGGTTCGAACTGTGGGCCACCCGTGCCCAGTAATCGAGTTACCGGCTTTCTTCTCTCTGCTGACTAACCTTTTCGACTTAAAATTTTATGCGTCAAACAAAACCCGTTTCCTTGCTGAGCGGCCTTCGCTCGGTGTTTCTTGCGGCGTTCATGGCTATCCCCAACTTGGTCTGGGCGGATGCCTCTACCCAACTTACCATCGTGCCCACCCCGGCCCCGGCGGCGCCGCCCGGCACGCCGCTCGCCTTCAAGCTGGAAGTGCGCAGCACCACCAACGGCGTAGTCTGCCTGGTTCAGACCGGCACTTCCCTCACCAGCACCAATCCTGCGGACTGGCACACCTTGCTTTCCGTCCAGCCCAGCCCCACCAACACTGTCACCATTCCGGGCTTCCAGGCCACCAATCACACGGCTTTCTTCCGTCTCGCCGAGTTCCTTGCCCAGACCGACACCAACGCGCCGGCGTGGTCTAACAGCGTGGGCGGTCGCTTTACGTTCCAGCAAGTCTCCAACCTATGGGCCCAGTGGAACGCCGCCTCGGACAACTTCGGCGTGGCCTCCTACCGCATCTATCTCGGCACCAACCTCTTCACCAATGTCCTCGGGAATATCCTCTCCTGCATCCTACCCGTCACCCTGGGCCAGCGCGCCGACATCCGCATCCAAGCTGTAGATGCCTCCGACAACGCTACCGACATTCTTTCTTTCGCCTATCTGCCGGGTGACAAACTTGTGGCCGTGGGTGACGAAAACGGACGCGCCTACCTCATGCAGATCCAAGCCGACGGCACCTTCTCAGCTCCCCGGCAAATCGCCAATTTCGGAAGTCCGGATTGGGGAGCTGGCTTTGGCGATTTTGACCGCGATGGCATCTTGGATCTCATCACCGGGCACGGCGGCAACAACACCATGACGCCCTTCTTCTTCAAGGGGCGCGCGGACGGCACATCGGAGTCGCCGGTTCCACTTCCCACCGCCCCCGGCGCGAATAACTACATGATGGGTGCCGCGGTCGCCGATTTTGACTGCGACGGGCGCCTCGATTTTGTCGTCAACGGTAACGACCGCTATATCTACTTCTATTGGGGCAATGGTGATGGCACCTTCACGCTGGAGCGCCGGGACTGGGGGACTTATGGGCAATCCGGCCGCGCCATGTCCGCCGGAGATTTCAATGAGGACGGCCGAGACGACTTTGTGCGTGCCACTTACAGCAACGGGCAGGTGCGGCTCTACTTGTCCAACGGCGACCGCACCTTTACCGACACGAACCTCGTCGGCATCGTCGGGGACGCCCCTTATACAGTAGTCGCCGGCGATTTTGATGAAGACGGCCACCTCGACCTGATCGTGAACGCTGGCGGCAATGGCGATGTGACTTTCTTCAAGGGCCACGGCGACGGCACCTTCACCAACTTGGGTGTCAACGGCGACCGCGCCAACCTCGACTTGAACAATTACGCGGCCATGTCCACCGCCGACTACAACGGGGATAGCCACCTAGACCTGGTACTGGTGAATTACTCAGGACACAGCGCCTATTTCTTCGCTGGCAACGGCGACGGCACCTTCAGCACCAACCGCGTCACTTTGGCGACTGGCTTGGGCAACACGCTGGGCGTAGCCTCTCCTCCCCTTCCTCCCCGCGTGGATGTCGCCATCTCACCCACCGATCCCACCACCAATCTCAACCAAGCACTCCCCTTCCAAGCCACCGGCTCCGGCACCACCACCAGCGACCTTTTCCGCTGGACCTTCGGCGACACGAGCACGAATCCAGTGGCGTGGACCTTTGGCACCAACGTCGTGAACATGGGCCAGACGGTGAGCCATGTCTGGTCGAACGAAGCGCGCTTCCTGGTCCGGTTATGGCATACAGACGCCCTTGGCCGGCAAAGCGTCCGCGGCACTTGGGCCACGATCAAAGGTGTTCCGCCCGTGGCCGACCCAGGCGGCCCTTACAGCTTCGGCGAAACTATGGCGACGCAAGCCGTCTGGTACGCTACCCTCGATGGTTCCGCCTCCACCGATGACTTCGGCATCGTTAGCTATCTCTGGTCTTTCGGCGACGGCACGTTCGCGACCAACAACGGCCCCAAGGTTTCTCACGCCTGGACCAACGCCGGCGTGTGCCCGGTCAGCTTGACCGTTATGGACGTCGTCGGACAGGCCGACACGAAAGGCACCACCGTCACCTTCACCCCCGGCGCAAATCCGGTCGCCGTCATTGACGGTCCGACGCAGGTTGACGAATCCGTGGCAACCAACGGCCAGTGGTACGTGCGCTTCTTCGGAACCAACTCGACGGACGATGTGCGCATCTGGAAATACGCCTGGAAATTCGGCGACGGTAAGACCAACAGCGGGCCGGTTGTCATGACTAGCTACAGTACGGCTGGCACCTATGTCGTCACACTCACAGTGACCGACCACGCGGGCCAGACCAATGCCACCACGCACGGCATCACCACTGTGCCCAACAGTCCACCCGTGGCCGTGATTGACGGTCCCGTCGTGGTGGGCGAAACTTCCGCGACCAATGGCGTTTGGTCCACAACATTTTACGCCACCAACTCGACGGACGACTACGGCATCTGGAAATACGAGTGGAAATTCGGCGACGGCAAGACCGGCACGGGCGCGACCGCCAAGACGACCTATAACACGGTCGGTACCAACATCGTTACCCTCACCGTCACCGACAATGTTGGGCAGACCAACTTCACCACGCACATAGTTGTCATCAAGGCCAACGACCCACCCGTGCCGGTGATCGGCGGCAATCGCCTGCTCACTGAAGCCGTTTGCACGAACGGCCAGTGGTTTGGCGCGTTTGATGGGCTGGCTTCGATGGATGACACTGGCATCTGCAAGTACGAGTGGAATTTCGGCGACGGCACAACTGGATCGGGTCCGAACGTGACTCACCTGTATGGCGGCGTGGGCGTTTTCCGCCTGGCTTTGAAAGTTACCGACAATGGTAATCAGAGCATTTCAGTCACCCAGAATGTCATTGTGGTCGCCAACGATCCGCCGGTGGCTCGCATAACGGCGGGCACACTAACTCCCGAAGGCGCGCAGCCTGTCTCCCTGAGCGCCGCAAACTCGACCGACGATTATGGCATTCTCTCCTACCGTTGGCTCCTCCCGCCGCAGGTTTTTGATTTCACTGGACCGATTTTAGATACCAACCAGTGGCGTGCCGCCAACGTCACGCAGAACGACAAACTGATCGTGACGGGCAAAGGCGGGTGGGGACAGGCTTATTTCTTCGCTCCGGCGATGACTAGCCAGCGTGGCGTTGTGCTGGAGGGGCAAGTGGACACGCCTTCGGGCACCTCCTACGCCATGATTGGCCTTCGTGACCAGAATGCGAATCCAGGTAACTACGGCGACCTGGTTTACGCAGTCTATTTCAATAACGGCGATCTCAACATTTATGAGTATGGGAACAACCGTGGCAAAGTTGGTACTTACGATCGCGGCACCTCGTACGATTTCCGCATTCAGTCCAAGCCCGGGGCCGGTGCCATTTACTACTTGCGCCCCTCGGGAACAGCCCAGCCCTTCGCCAAGCTTTACGAAAGCTCCAACTACAGCGATGCCACTCTGGGGCTGGGGGCAGATGTGAACACCGGGGTATTTGGTTTCGACGTTCTAAGCGTCGCCCCGACCTACCCACTGCGAGACGTTACAGTCCCGGTATGGCCCGGCGGCACTGTTACGCTGGAAGTTGTGGACCACGCGTTTCAAACCAACACGGCCAGTGTCGTTATCACGCCCATAACCGGCACTCCGCCGGTGGCCATTATCAACGGCCCCACCAGTGGGCAGGCGGGCGTGGAACTGACCTTCGACGGCTATTTCTCCAGCGACGACCACGGCATCGCCAGTTACACTTGGGACTTTGGCGACGGCAGTTCCTTGGCTTACGGTCCGGTGGTCACCCACCATTGCGGGACACCGGGCACTTACACCAATACGCTCAAGGTGTTGGACTACGCCGGCCAGCAAGCCACCGCGTCGTTGGTCGTGCAGATAGCCGGAGGCAATCAATTGGTCGCGGTACCCTGGCAGATCATCAATGGCATAAGATTGCCGCACGAGGTTTATTCCGGCAAGACCAACACGGTCAAAGCCGTCGCGCAAGGCGTGCCGATACCATTCACTTACATCTGGGACTTCGGCGACGGCTCGGAAACCGTGACGAACTCAGTCACGACCACAGCCGTGGTGTACAATCTTGAGGCGAGACATGCTTACACCGGTGCCGAGGGGACTCCGTTCAGTGCCAAGATCCAGGTCATCCTCACCAATGGCACTGTCCTCGCCGACACTTACACCTTGGTCATGCGTCCCAAGACCTTGGACACGGAAATGAAAGTGGCTATTGACGAAGGGCTGTGGCGCCTGCAAAAGACTCAGAGCCGCTACGACCTTGATGTGAAAAACAAAGCTGGCGACTGGACCGACAACGGGCCTTACGGGGGCTATAAGATCAGCCCGACCGCTTCGGCGGTGCAGGCTTTCGCCATCAATGGGCACTTGATGACTGACGATGCCAGCAAGGATCCCTACGTGGAAACTGTGCAGCGCGGCGTCAACTACTTGCTGACAGTCTTGTCCACCATAAACATCGGGCCGCAAACGTACGGTGATCCAGACGCTAACCGTAACGGGATCGGCCTTTCTGGCGACACGGGACGGCCAATCTACGAAACCGGCCCGATGATGGACGCGCTAATCGCGGCGGGCCGCCCGGAGTTGGTGGCACCGGTTGGTCCCGCGAATGTCAGGGGTCGCACCTTCAAGGATATAATCCAGGACATGGTGGATATGTATGCCTGGGGTCAAAGTGACTATACGACCAGCTACGGCGGCGGCTGGCAGTACAGTTGGAACCAGGGCAATGATAACTCCGCCAGCCAGTGGGCGGCCATTGGGTTCCTGGCCGCCGAGCGCATTTGGGGCATTCCGGTTCCCGCTTGGGTCAAGGAACGCAACCTGGTTTGGATCGCCGCTTCCAAGGGCGGCACGGGCTTCGGCTACACCGGGGCCGGTGACGGCGAGGCGACCACGCCTTCAGCCATGGTCCAACTGGCTCTTGGCGGGGTCGCAACCACCAACGCCCTTTGGATCCACGGCGAAAAGTATCTGGCCAATGATTGGCAGAACATCATGAATCGGAACAATCTTTATGCCCAGTACTCCATCGCCAAGGCCCTGCGCACGGCCAATCCCCCGGTTCACAATCTTTCCCTGACCGGCCTGGATTGGTTCCGCGATCCCACCAAAGGGCTGGCACGCACCACCATTGACCGGCAGCGCGCCGATGGCTCGTGGCTATCGGCCTCCTGGGTTGGCGATCCTCTCTCGACCTCTTGGTCCGTCATCATCCTTTCCAGTTCGCTCTTTCAGCGCGGCCCCGTCGCCGTCATCAACGCCAAGCCCAACCCCTCAGCGATGGGGTATCCAGTCGTGCTCGATGGCCGCAATTCCTATCATCGGCATCCGGCCTATAAGATTGTCGAGTACCGTTGGGACTTCGATGCTTCGAACGGGGTGGACTTCGATTATCCGGACGCCATCGGCCCGGTAGCAACTAATGCCTACGGTTCACTGAGCACCAATACTGTTTCACTTCAGGTCCGCGACAACGCCACGCCGCAGCTCAATGACACCGCCACCGTCGTCATCCGCACCACGGTGCCGCCTTATCCGCCGACCGCAGACGCGGGCGGTCCGTACGTGATCTGCGTCGGCCAGGATCTCCATCTGGACGGCTCCGGCTCTTTCACCGTGGACGCGGCTGCCGGCAATTTCATCCAGTCCTATGATTGGGAGACAGATTTCCAGCAACCACTCGACTTCAATGATGGCACCCGCGGCATGCGGCCGGTCCTCACCAACGGCTTCGCCACGCCCGGCCAACATCAGGTGGGCCTGCGCATCAAGAACGCCAACTCACTGGTCTATACGAACTTCAGCCTGCCCGACATGACGAGCGATGACTTCGCCACAGTGTTCGTGTATGACCGCGTCATCACAGACCTCCGCACCCGCGCCAAGGGCAGCAAGATTCAACTCACCTGGACGAAGGTGGGTGATTACATCGTCGTGGCCCGCAGCCAGCTCGGCCCCGACCGCGGCTTCCAGGAAATCGGCCGAACTGATAGTGCCTACGCGACCTTCCTGGACACAAATGTTCAATTCAACGTCGAGTATTACTACCGGGTTTATGCCTATCAGAACGGGCGCCCGGACCCGCTCGGCGTATCGGATTCGATCTTCACCGTCTCGCGCCAGCGTGGCTCCGAGGACAACCCGCCGGTCTTCCAATCCACTCCTGAACTGCGCTTTGCCGTGGTAGGCATACCATACGTCGTCGTGTTGGACGCCAGAGATCCGGAAAATGATCCTATTACCTTTAATCTGCTCTCAGGACCGGCGGGGATGAGCGTCAACCCATCCAACGGCGTGGTTCGCTTCACGCCGACAGCGGCCCAGATCGGCAGTCAAGCGGTTTCATTCGACGCGACCAACCAAGCCGGACGTGACGTCATTAGTTACAACATCTTCGTCTTCCCCGCCTCGAACAATCCTCCGGTCGCCAACGCCAACGGTCCCTACAGCGGGCTGATCGGCGTGCCCATACAGTTCTCTGCCGCCGGCAGCAGCGATCCCGACGGCAACCCGCTCGCCTACACCTGGAATTTCGGTGACGGCACGCTCTCGACCAACGCCGACCCGGCGCATACTTATAGTGCCATCGGAGATTACATCGTCACCCTTTACGTCAATGACGGCTACGGTGGCACCACCAACGCCCTGGCCTCAGCCCATGTCACGCGACCCAACCGCCCGCCGGTGGCCAGCCTCGCGAAAGGCCCGCATTTCACCGCACGCTGGGGTGAATCGTTGATGCTGGATGCGTCCGCTTCGTACGATCTGGACGGCGATCCGCTAACCTACCAATGGTTCTGGGGCGACAGCAGCAGCACGACCAGTTTGGATGCCACTGCGTCACACTTGTACCCCGCCATAGGCTCTTACTCTGGCATCTTGATCGTGGCGGACAATCGCGGCGGTGCGGGAACCAACCACTTCGACGTGCTTATCGCGCCCTCGAACCGACCGCCCGTCGTGGCTAGTGGAATTGTGGTTTCCACTAATTCGCCATTTGTGATGACCACGGTGACATTTGACGCCACCAGCATCACCGACCCCGAAGGCGACCCCATGTCCTTCGAGTGGGACTTTGGCGACCACTACAAGACTACTGGGCCACTGGTCACACATGTCTTCCGGCAGATTGCTGACTTCACCGTCAGCCTGACGGTCAGCGACAATCACGGCGGCGTCGGCATTGTCACCCAACTTATCCACGTCTTGAACGCCCCACCGGTATTTACTTCTAACCCGCCGCTGATCGTGCGCGCCGACCATCCTTACACCTACACGCCCAGCCTGACGGACTTGGACAACGACGCTCGCACTTTCCAGCTCGCCACAGGACCGGCCACCATGGCCTGCGACCCTAACACCGGCACGCTTACCTGGCTGCCGGGCACTAACGACCTCGGCCCCAACGCCATCGTCCTTCGCGCCACCGACGCCGGCGGTGCCTCCACCGACCAAGCCTTCACTCTCGTCGTAACCACGCCACTGGGTACCCAGCTTGACCTCGAACCGACGCACATCGCGATGACGAACGTCTTCGTGGACGCACAGTCCCTTGCCCTGGCCGGCACTGTGCGCGTCATTTTGCGCAACAACGGCACGGATACCAATCCGGTTCCATTCACTGTGTCCCTGTTTGTGGATGTCAACGGTGACGGCACCTACTCCAACGGTGTGGACCGCGTAGTCGGCTATGGTAACTTCCCTGCTGGCTTCCCGCCGGGGGGCCTTGGCTGGATTGAAATGGTCGTCAGCGGGCAGGCGCTCTTCAAGGACGCACCGCTCTTCGCCTTCGTGGACAGCGAGAATGTCGTGCCCGAATACGACAAGTCCAACAACATCCAACGCTCGGGCTTCGACGCGGACACTAACACGCCGCCAGTCATTGATCTGAGTGCCGCGGCGCTCTTAGTGGACCGCACCGCCCTGCCCGCCAAGGCTACCCTCACGGCGCGATTGGGTAATTCGGGTCTGGTATCCGTGCCCACAAAAGTCCCGATGGCCTTCTACGATGGCGACCCGCGAGCCGGTGGCGCGCGGATCGGCGTGGCGAGCTCGACCAAGCAACTTGCGCCGGGCAGGTACGAAGACCTCACTGTGACCTGGACGGCACCTACTATCACTAACCACACCGTCTATGTCGTGGCGGATGACTCGGGCTTTGGCACGAACCTCTTCTCCGAGATCACCTTGTCGAACAACACGCTTGCAGTCCCGGTGGACCTCGCCGCTGTGCTTGCACCCATCGCCGATGCCGGACCGGACCAAAGCGTTTACGCCGGTGACACCGTCATCCTCAACGGGCGCGGCTCAAAAGATCCGCAGGGTAAGACGCTCACCTATCGCTGGGCGATGCGCTCGATCCCGATTGGCAGTCGCGCGCAGTTGACTGACACCAATACGGTGAACCCGTCGTTCCAAGCCGATGTCGGCGGCGACTACGCGGTCCAACTCGTGGTCAACAATGGTATTCTGGACAGCTCTAATGCGATCGTGACGATCAGCGCGGTGGATACGAATGTTAATTATCCGCCGAGCATCACCTCCAAGCCTTCCTTCCAAGGCATGCTCAACGTGCTCTATCAATACCCAGTTACGGCCACCGATCCGCAGGGCAAACCGCTGGCGTTCCGGCTCATGCAGGCACCCGCCGGGATGACCGTCAACACTAACACCGGCCTCGTGCAGTGGACTCCGACCAACACCGGCAGCTTTTTCGTGCAAGTGGCCGCTGACGGCGTGGGCGGTTCCGCCTGGCAGAGCTACTCGCTCGCCATTATCAGCTTCACCAACCTGCCCCCTCAGTTTACCTCCACGCCGGTGCAGACAGCGGTCACCAATACGGCCTACGTCTATAACGTGACGGCCACCGATCCGAACCGCGACACCATCACCTTCGGTCTGGCGCAGAAACCGGCAGGCATGTCGATCAACGCCACCAGCGGTGTCCTTACCTGGACCCCCACCGCCGCTCAACTCGGCGGCAACCCGGTAAGCGTTACCGCCACCGACAGCCGCGGCGCTGTCTCAACCCAGGCCTTTAACATCGTGGTGCTGACCGCTGGCGCTGACGGCCCCATCGTCAGCCCCATCCCGAGTCAGGCTGTGGTTGGTTCGGTCGCCTTCACCGCCATTCCGCTCGACAACTACGTGGTTGATCCGAAATACCCGGACAGTCAGATCCTTTGGACGATCACCGGCACTACCAAACTAGTTGTGACCATCAATTCCAACCGCGTCGCCACCATCACCTATCCCGCCGGGACACTAACCTCGGAGTCCGTCACTTTCCTCGCCACCGATCCGGCCGGCAAGTCTGGCTTTGCCACTGCGCTGCTCACTGTTCGGACGGCGGACAACCCGCCAGTCGCCACTATCGCTAACCTGTCGGACACCGACACCACCAGCATCACCAGCGGCTTCTTCGAGCTCAAAGGCACCGCCAACGACCCGGACACCATTGATCCGGTGGCCTATCGCATCGGGCTCTACGATGCCGACGGACTGCGGGTGTTCGATGTTACGCCGCCACCCGTCAATGCCGCGGGCTGGCACGAGGGCCGTGTCCCCGCCGGTGGCAGCTTGGGCACGCTGGATTTCACGTTGGTTCTCAATGGCGGCTACACCCTGGCCCTTGAGGTGCGCGGCGGCGATCAGATTACCAGTGCCCAGGCCTCCATCGCGCTGGACTCCCAACTCAAAATCGGGCAGGTCAAATTCAGCCAGCAAGACGTGGTCATTCCCGCATCCCACACGATGCTCGCCGTCATTCGAACCTACGATTCACTCAATCCGAGCACAGCCGACTTCGGTTACTCATGGACCTACAGCGTTTCAGACCTTGGTTTGACGATCAACGAACAGCGCGCCCAAGCGCAGGACGTGTTCGGCGATACGTTCAGCTTGCGTACCGGTGGCGGCCGGGACGTGACGCTGGACATGCCTGACACCGGACGGCGCGTGACGTTCCGCTACTCCTTGCAGCCAGCCGGACTTTTCAAACTGCGCGCCACATGGACGCCCCCGGGGGGCATAAACGCGACCTTGGTGCCCACTGTTTCGCCCATCATGATTGATATACAGCTCTACTCCCAGAAGCTGACATATTGGCAAGCTGCCCCGCTTGAAACCAGTCTGGAGAACTTCGACTTTGCAGGTTTCATCCTGACCCTCCAGGATGGCACAGAGTATCGGATTGATCGCGAATACCTGGGCAGCCGCTTTATCGCCAGCGATTCGGCAATCGGGAGTTATGTGGACGCCTACGGAAAGTCCTTCTTGACGCGGGTCAGCGACCCAGCGGGCGATCGCGTGGAGTTCGTTCGCAGCGGAGCGGCGCTCCAGGGCATTGACCATTACACGGGCACGAACAAGACTCGTTCGCTTGTCTTCCAACGCGACGCGAAGGACCGTATCACAGCCGTTTTCGGGCCGGACAAACTCGACGCCCAAGGGAATGTTGTCGGCCCCGCCGACGTCACCTACGAGTACGACGCCGCTGGAAACCTGCTGCGTGCCAATCGGCTGAAAGGCACGAGTGCCACGAATGCGCCTGTTTACTCATCGGTGACCTATGTGTACGGCCATCCGCGCTTCCCGCATTACATCACGGAAATCAAGGATGACCGCGGGGTTTCGCCCCTGCGCATGGAATATGACAGCGTCGGCCGCCTGGTGGCCACGATTGACGCGAATGGCAACCGCACGGAAGTGCAGCATGACAGTGCGGGGCGCACCGACACCATGTTTGATCGCCTGGGCAATCCGACAGTGCTCTCGTACGATGAACGCGGCAATGTCACCTCGCGCACCGATCCGCTGGGTCGCACGGTGCGTTTAACCTACGACGCCAATGGCAAAGAGACTTCGGTGACAGACCCGCTCGGTAACACGACCCGGATGGAATACGACGCCTCTGGCAATCTCACTGCGAAGATTGACCCATTAGGCAATCGCGCAAGCTACGCCTATGACTCGGCGGGCCATCTACGCTCGACAACCGATCCGCTCGGGAACGTGACCACCAATACCTTCGATGCCAAGGGCAACATCATGCGCAGCGAAAATGCCTTGGGTTTCGCCTCCGACTACCAATATGACACCCAAGGCCGGCTGACGATGCTGATGGATGCGCTGGGTAACACCAACTCCCAGGCCCAGTATGATTCTGCCGACAACATCAGGCAGGTGACGACCGGGAGCGGTCAGGCGATGACGTTTGGCTATGATGCTCGGGGCAACCAGACCACTCGGCAATCTCAATGGGTCAATCCAAATGACAGCAATGATGTGCGCACCGTGGCCACACGGACGGACTACGATACCTCCGGCAACCCGACGAAGAGCGTTGACGCGTTTGGCCGGGAAACGGTGACGACCCTCAACGAATTCGGCAAGGTCGCCAGCACACGCGACTGCTACGGCCATGTCACCGCTTACACCTACGATGTGCTCGGTAAGTTGATCGAGATGCTTTATCCAGACGGCTCGGCCACTCGCGCCGTTTACGACGAGAACGGAAGAGTCGTCGTCGCTGTGGATCGCCAGTTCCCTGGCCAGCCCGCGAATGGCACACACACAGTGTATGATGCGGCCGGCCAGGTGCTCGTTCAGGAACGGCTCTCGAACGTTGTGGTGCAGGTGACTTCCGTTACCAACAACGGCTCGGTGTTGTCGAGTTCGCACTTTGTCTCCAGTGGTGGAGTTATAGTGTCAAAGCGCATGAGCTATGACGCCGCCGGGCGTGTGGTGGCCGTCACCAACTTCTTTGGCCAGACGACACGCTACGAATACGACGCGGCGGGACACAACACGGCGAGGATTGACCCGTCAGGATACCGGACAGAGTACGGATATGACGCCGCCGGACGCCAAACCGTCGTACGGGACGCGTTGGGACGCGAGGTCCACTATCTCTACGATGCCCTCAACCAGCGGGTTCAAACCATCTTCCCCGATGGCACTTCCGTGCGCACGACCTACGATGCCCTTGGGAGGCGCGTGTCCGAAGTGAATCAGGCAGGCAAGGCCAAGAGTTTCGAGTATGACGCTGCGGGACGAGTCGCCGCCGTGAGTTTGCCGCACGTCACCGATCCCGACGCGGCCAACGCCTTGATCCAACCGCGGTCCGAGTTCACCTACGATGCCTATAGCAACATGGAGGTTTCCCGCGATGCCAAAGGACGGGAAACGCAGTTCAGCTACGATGAAATGAACCGGCAACTCACGAGGATCCTGCCTCTGGGCCAGGTTCAGAGCAACGCGTACAATGCGTCGGGCCAGCTCTTCCGGCAAACCGACTTCAAAGGCCAAGTCACGGAATTGCTCTACGACAACTTCGGGCGCATCACCAACCGCAACCTCTACGCGGCCGGCTCCAATACTCCGAGCCAGAAGGTAGCGATTGCCTACGACACGATGGGTCGCCTGGACACGATTACCGATGCGCGCGGCACCATGCGATACACTTACGACGGTCAAACCGGTGTCAGCCAGATCACGACCCCGGAAGGCACGCTCCATTACGAGTACGACGCGCTCGGCCGCCGGGTCCGGACCCACACGGACAACACCGATACGCGCTACACCTACGACAACTATGGCCGACTGCAAACCGTCACCGCGGTGAAGCGCAACGGCCAAGTTCTCTCGACGCCCGAAACGACCACCTACAACTACGACGTCATTGGTCGGCGCCAATCAACGACGTTGCCCAATGGGGTCACGACCAGATACCAGTACGACGATTTGGATCGGCTCACCGTCTTGACGCACAGCAATGCCGCCTCGGGCGCTCTCACCACCTACACTTACACGCGAAACGCGAATGGACTGAAGACCGGCGTGGCCGAGTTGAAGAGCGGTGTCGGAGTTTCCCCGATCACCAACCTCTTCGGCCACACCTACGATGCGTTGAACCGCCTGGTCACCGAGACCAACCGCTTCAATACAAATGGCTTCAATTCTCGTTACACTTACGACCTGGTTGGCAACCGGCTACTGCGCGAGGTCACGGTCGGTACCAGGACGCTCACGACGACCTATAGGTATGATGCGAACGACCGGTTGCTCGTCGAAAGCAACTACGTGTCATCACTGCGGCCTTCGGGTGCCTCAATACCCGTGCTGATCCGAGACGGCGACGGTTCACTACAGTTCATGTGTCGTCCGCAGCCATCGGCCTGGAGTTACTACTTGATCAAGTCAGTCCCCTATTTCCTGGGCTTGGCCTTGCTGATTCCCATTGCTTTGGTATCGCGGCGGCAATGGCGACGAATCCACATTGTGAGCACCGATTTGTGTCCGCAGCGCGCGCTGCTGCCACGCTGCTTGGCCGGACTCCTGGCGGGACTTATGGCCTGGCTGCCATTTGACACACGCGTTCTGGCCGACGAGGCCGCGCTATACACGGCACTCTCAACAGATACCTGGGGCTTGGATGGTTCAGTGACGTCCTACGAATACGACGCCAACGGTTCGGTGACGAAGAAAACAACGAAGGGGCCGAAACCCGAAACCGTGGAGTATTCCCACAACTTGGACAACCGCCTGGTTTCCGCGACCACGACCTTTACCAATGGAGCCAACCACGTGGTGAGAACCAGTCACTACGCTTACAACGAGAATGGAATCCGTGTCCGTAGCGAATCCAGCGTCACGATCAACGGCGTGGGGTCCGGCGTTTCCACGAATCTCTATTTGATTGATCCGCTTAACCACACGGGATTCGCGCAAGTCCTGGAGGAACTCCCCGCCTTCGGAGCTGTTCCCACGGTCTCGTACACCATTGGCGACGATGTTATTTCACAAGCGACGGCAGTAGCTACGGACTACTTCCTGTATGATGGCCACGGTTCGACCCGGCAGTTGATGGATCCTTCCGGCAGCGTGACCGACGAGTACAGTTACGACGCCTCTGGCATGATGATCGGCGGCAATCCAACCACCAGCCAACCGGCGCGCACCAGCCTGCTTTACACGGGCGAACAGTTTGACACCGGTCTGCAACAGTACAACCTGCGAGCGCGCAACTACGATCCGAGCATCGGCCGGTTCACCAGCATGGATCCGTTCCCCGGCTCGCCGGACGACCCGCAGAGCCTCCACAAATACGCTTACGCCCACGACGACCCCGTGAACAATGTGGATCCGAGCGGCCAGATGTCGCTTGGAGAGGTCATGACGTGTCTGGCCATCTTTTCCATCATCTTGAGCTACGGGATCGCGCCGCTGCTGAGTGTATTGACCAGCGGGAAATTCCTGCCCGACGCCTCGCTTACAGGCTTCAATCTCTTCCTTCCGCCCTATGTCGGGGGAGGCACCGTGGCGGCAGTAGTCGGTGTCTTGGCCGCGATGACGTTGGGAGGCGTGCCGCTACCAATCCTGGGCATCTTGCAGAAGGCTGGCCTCAATGTGGTCGGCAGCCTCCAAAGGGCCGTCACCTATCTCAATTCGGGTAGTGGCTTTGGCTTGAGTCTGAGTTTCGAGGCGCTGTCCGATGTGCAGGACAAATCGCTCTCCGGTTGGGTCGCGATCGGCCCTGCCTTTGGAATCGGCAGCAGCGCCAGTTTTGGCGGCTCGATCTACACTGGCGTGGTGTGGAACACGAACCAGTACGAAGATTATGCGGGAGCCTTTTGGGGTGCCGGTTACGGTATCGGAACCGGAGTTAGTTATGCTCAGTCGCTCTTTGCCGGCTCTGGGTTCACTCAGTGGGGTGTCGCCACCGGCGTCGCGTTTGGCAGTTCGATCCCGATTTCCGGGAGCGTCTCCTGGACCTACTACTACCTGATTGCAGCACAGCGTCCGGCTTCGTACGACACGCTCAAGTGGACGATAGCCGTCGGGCTGTTGTCTCCGACGACAACCATCTGGGCCAATTGGCTGGTGCGCAAACTCTACAATAACCCACCCGTTGCTCTCGACCCCGTTAAGCACGTGACTCCCTTGACCGAAGACCCGATCAAGGCAGTTTTCGGCTATCCTCCTCCTTGATCCAAGCGCCCTCGGCCTGAAGTTGCCTTGAGGTTGGTGATGGCGTGCGTGCGCGTGGGCCGCAGTTCCGCTTTGCGGCGGAGTGGCGACGAAGGTAGATTTTGTCATGTATCAACGACACAGCTTGTTCTTGTTTGTGTTCACCATCGCTTTGAGCGCCGTGATCTTGGGAGTGCTAACCGCGCTAAAACGATTGAAGAAGTTGCCTGTGTCGAATTGGATTCTCTCCCTGATGCCCTGGCTCATCACCTTGCAGGTCGTCCTGCTTTTCGGTGTCGGCAGTTACGATAACTGGAGGTTGAGAGGAGAACTCCGCAATGTCGCGCCAGCCGAAGTTGGAGAGTTGGTCTTAAGCCGGGGGGATGTCAAGACCAAAGTCACGAACAAAACAGAGATCGCGAAACTGTTGTCTCTGATTCAAACCTTGACGTATGTGGCCGCCCACCACAGCCACCCAACTGACGAGTTCGATGTCACCTTCGAATCCAAGGGGCAGTTATATCACTATCGCTTGGGTCGGGACTCAAAGCTGGACGATGAGTACTGGGTGTTCCGGGCGAGCAACTTTGGCGCTGGCAAACAGGATATCGAGATCGGCCGGGTGCGCTCGGCTCAATTGGGGCCGTTGGTTGAGCGGCTGGGACAGGCTGGCCGTTGAGCAATTCCGCCCGTTCGCCGCATGTTAACTGTTACGAACTTTTTTGCGGTCGTAAGAGCGGCCGAAGTGCCGTTGTAGAGATTCTTAGGTTCCGCCCATGCTCTCATCGT
>CAINDV010000850.1 GCA_903847485.1 uncultured Verrucomicrobiota bacterium | reverse complement strand
GGCTGGCGTTTTGCATCACGTCGCAAAGGATGTCAATGGCCGTGCGGGCGCCGGTGTTGGGGACGTTGATGTAATAGACCGTGCGGTCGAAGGAAGTGTAGGCGTTCATGTAACCGCCTGCCTCCTGGACCTCTTGGTCAATGCGTCCCGCGCCGCGCGTGGTAGTGCCCTTGAAGAGCATGTGCTCCAGGACGTGCGAGAGGCCCGCGCCGAGCCAGCGGCCTTCGTCAATGCTGCCGGTCATGGCCCATGCCTGCGCGGAGGCGACCGGCGCGGAATGGTCCTCGCGGACGATGACGCGCAGGCCGTGGGGCAGGCGGGTGTGGGTGGTGCCCGGGGGCAGGGCGGGGAGTTGGTCGGTGAGTGGCGGTGGGAGTGCGGACATGGAAAGTGGGGTTAGTCGGCTGGGCGGTCTAGGCGCTGGCGGGCTTGGCCTCGGGTTTGGCGGCGGCTCGTTTGCTGGCTGGCAGGAAGGGTTTGCGGAACGCGTCGTCGAAGTCGTAAACACCGGAGAAATCCGCGGGCTGGTCCTTCTCCGTTTTCGCCAGCAGGCCGATTTCGATCATGTTGAAAACGATCGCCCCGAAGTCATTGGTGGCGTGAACGCCCCACTCCTCAAACACGGTCAGTGTCATCGGGCCGAACTGTTGCAGCGCATAGTCGCGCACGCCGTTGAGCAATTCTGGGCCGTTGATGTGCCGCATCTGGCCGCGGGCCTGCCGCGCGACCAGCTTCTGGGTGTGGTCCAGCGCGTCGCGCAAAAAGAAATAGGCGTCGCGGTGGTAGCGCGCGTCCTGGGCCAGGATTTGCTCGATGGCTTCGTCGAAATTGACTTCCTGCATGGTGCTAAAATTGGGCCGGTGCTTGCCGGATGGGTGCCGATGCCGGCGGATGCGCCACGCGCCAAGCTTTGACTGCCCACCCCGTCAACAACAGGCCGAGGATGATGCACAGAACCTTCTGCTCTTGTTTGGTCAGATGAACCATCGCGCGCAAGGTAGGCGAAAGTCCGCTCCGCCGCAATGCCCGGTTCTCGACCACCTGTCGGCTGAGCGCGTCCCGGCGTTCGCTGGCGACCAGTCGCCACCAAGGCGACAGCCAGTCATCGCAATCCGGGTCCGCTGGCCGCGACCGGCTACTTCGGGTTCTGCGGCTGGCTGGTCTTGTCTGCGTTTAGCGCCGGCCACTGGGGATCGTCGGTGCGGGCGGTTTTCATGATCGTCTGGATCTTCGCGACTTCCTCGGGATGCTGCCCGGCGACGTTGGTCTTTTCACCTAGGTCAGTCGTCAGGTCGTAAAGCTCCAGCTTGCCGTCCACGCCATGTCGGATGCCTTTCCAGTCGCCCCGGCGCACCGCCTGGTGGAAGCCGCCTTCGTGAAACTCCCAGTAAAGATAGTCGTGCTGCTTCTGCGTGGACTGGCCGAGCAAGGTGGGGAGAAAGGAAATGCCGTCGAGCGTGTCGGGCACGGGCATGCGGCTCGCTTGGGCCAGTGTCGGGAAGATATCCCAGAAGGCGAAGGGTTGGCGCTGGACCGCGCCGGCAGCCACCTTGCCGGGCCAGCGAACAATCAGCGGCACACGGATGCCACCTTCGGTCAGGTCGCGCTTGTGGCCACGGAACGGGCCGGAGCTTTGGAAAAACTTCGGGTCCACGCCGCCTTCCTGGTGCGGCCCGTTGTCGCTGGTGAAGATGACGAGCGTCTGGTTGGCGAGCTGGCGGAGTTCGAGTTCGGCGAGCAGTTTGCCGACGTAATCGTCCAGGCGGGTAATCATGGCGGCCTTGTTTTGTTCGACAGCGGGCCAGGGTTCGTCGGCGTAAGGCGCAGCGCTGGGGACTTCCATGCCGTTGCCGGTGCGGCGGCCAGCCTCGTTGTTGGCGTGCGGAATCGTGTAGGAGAGGAATAGGAAGAACGAGCGGTACTGGTTCACCGCGTCGGGCTTGTGGATCTTGATGAAATTGGTGGCGGCGGTGGTGCAGAGGTCGGGGATGTATTGGCCGCGCTTGCCGCCGATGTTCTGGGGAAACTCCACGCGGCCATCGAACTCGTCGTTGCCCTCGTTGGCCGGGGCGTAGCGCCAGAGGAAGGTCGAGAAGTAATCGTGGGCGTGGACGTTTTCGAGATAACCGACGAAGTCATCGAAGCCCTTCTTCTGCGGCACGCCGGGCAGGCCCGCATCGGAAAGCCCCCATTTGCCGATGAGGCCAGTGCGGTAGCCGCCTTGGTGGAGCACTTCGGTGATAGTTAGTTCATTCGCCTGCAAGGTGGCACCGGAGGCGTTGCCACGAATTCTCAAGTGGCCGGTATGTTGGCCCAGCATGAGTGCGGCGCGGGACGGAGCACACACAGTGCTGCCGGAGTAAAAATCCGTGAAGCGCATCCCTTCGGCGGCGAGGCGGTCGAGGTTCGGCGTCTTGATCTTCGTCTGGCCGTAGCAGCCGAGGTCGCCATGGCCGAGGTCGTCGGCGAGAATGAACAGGATGCAGGGGCGGCGCGGGGCGGGCGGGTTGGTGTTCGAGGTGTTGTAGGCTCCGGGAGCCTGGGCAAAGCCGGGTAGCCCGCCGACGGCGAGCGTGACTGTGGCCGCCAGCCAGCACAGCCAGCGGCGGGAGACGGGCGAAATGTATGTGTTCATGGCAAGGCGAAGTCTTGGAGAAAAGGCCTGTCGCCGCAATCACTATTACGAACGTCATTAACCGTTTAATTAAATGGTTAGAAGGTCGTTTGGCCCCATTTAACCTTCTAACCCATCTAACCCATTTAACCTTTTAAGCAATCTGTTAACAACGTTCGTTATAAGCGGCGGCCAGGCGCGCGGCGGCTTGTTGGCCGGGGCGCTGGTGACCAGAGCCTCGCGGCTCGACCCGATTGACGCACGCCGCTACTGGCTTCCCCGCGCCGGACTGCCGATGGGCAAGACGCCGAAGAGTCGCTGGTGTTCCAGGAGCGCGAAGCGGTCGGTCATGCCGGCGATGTAGTCGCACACCGCACGGGGGACGCCTTCGGTTTCGGCGCGGCGGCGCGTGCGCTCGCCTAACTCGTCCGGCTGCGACAGATAGTAACCGAAGAGGTCTTCCAGCACCCGCCCGGCGCGCTGGTGCGGTTCGTTGACAACCGGGTTGTAGTATAGGTTGCGGTAGAGATAGTCGCGTAGTTCGAGGTTCTCCTGGCGGCGCTGGGCACTGTATTGCACCAGCGTATGCGGCTGAAGGCGGACTTCCTCGGCAGACTTAACGCCAGCCGCCAGGATATGAGCCTCGGTGGTTTCGACGACATCCTTCACCTGTAAGTCAATGATGGTGCGTATAACAAAGTAACGCCGACATTCGTCAGCCAGTTCGCCCTGCTCCGACTGTACCGTGCGGCTGGCGGCGGACCAGAGTTGCACTTGGGCGGACAGTTCCGGTTCGGAGAGTAGGGCGGATTCGATGCCATCGTCGAGGTCGTGGCTGTAGTAAGTGATTTCGTCGGCAAGGTTGGCGACCTGAGCTTCGAGCGACGAGGACTTAGCGTCGAAGTCCGGGCGCTTACTAGGATGATCGAAGGCGGTGTAGTGCTTGACGAGACCTTCGCGGGCTTCCCAAGTAAGATTCAAGCCGGGGAAGCGGGGATACTTTTGCTCTAACTCCTCGACGATGCGCAGGCTCTGGCGATTGTGTTCAAAGCCGCCGTGACCTTCCATAAGTCGGGCGAGGACCATTTCGCCCTTGTGGCCGAAGGGCGGATGACCGAGGTCGTGGGCCAGGGCGATGGTCTCGGCTAAGTCTTCGTTGAGGCGCAAGGCACGAGCGATGTTACGGGAGACAGCGGCTACTTCCATCGTGTGAGTAAGGCGGGTGCGATAGTGGTCGCCAGTGCCGTTGAGGAATACTTGAGTCTTATATTCCAGGCGGCGGAAAGCGCGGGAGTGGATAACACGGTCGCGGTCCCGCTGGTAATGAGTGCGCCATTCGGGCGGTGCCTCCGGATATTTGCGGCCGCGCGAGTCGGCACTGAATTGGGCGAAGGAGGCGAGGCTCTGGCGCTCGCGCAACTCTAGCTCGGTGAGGGAACAGGGCATGGCAATAGGGCGCGGGCGTTAGTGGGCCAGCAAGGTTTGTACAGAGATGTTTCGTAACTCAAACAATCGCCGGATGGTGTCTTCGATTAAGTTGTTCGGGCAGGAGGCACCGGCGGTGATGCCGACGGTGATGTCACCGGGCGGGAGCCAGTCGGAGGATTCCACCTCTTGGCGAAGGTGCAGTTCGAAGTGAACGATTAGTTTGTCGGACACCATCTTGGCGGCGTTCTTGATGAAGTAAGTAGGGAGCTTCGCCGCGCCCATTTCGGCCAGGTGGGAGGTGTTGGAGGAGTTATAGCCACCGATCACAATCAAGAGTTCGAGTTGGTTGCGGAGTAGTTTCTCCAGCGCGTCCTGCCGGTCTTGCGTCGCGCCGCAGATAGTGTCGAAGTAGCGGAAATGCTCCGGCAGTTCCGCAGCGCCGAAGCGTTCTGTCATGGCGCTGCGGAGGCGGTGCTGCACTTCCTCGGTTTCGCCGCGCAGCATGGTGGTCTGGTTAGCCACGCCGACGGCGCGTAGGTGTTGGTCGGGATCGAAGCCGGAGGAGTAAGCACCCTTGAAGCGCTCCAGGAATTCGTCTTTGTCGCCGCCGGTGAGAATGTAACGGCAGACAAGATCAGTCTCCTCAAGGTTGAATACCACCAGATAATGGCCGCTGCCATAGGCGGTGGCCTGCGAGGTGGTAGCCTTGGTTTCCTCGTGCTTGGCCTTGCCGTGGATGATGCTAGTGACGGCTTCCTTGGAATACTGTCGGACGCGCTTCCAGACAGTCATCACGTCACCGCAGGTGGTATCCACGGTCACGCAACCCATAGCTTCAAGCTGGCGGCGGGTGCTCACCTCGGTGCCGAAGGCGGGGATAATGACAACGTCGTTGGCGTTGAGCCGGGCTAAGTCGTCGGACGTGGGCCGGGGCGAAAGGGTGATAATGCCCAAGTTACGAATCTGGTCGTTGACCTCGGGGTTATGAATGATCTCGCCGAGCAGGTAAATCTTGCGCGGCTCCGGGAACGCTTTCCGCGCGGCGTAGGCGAGGTCAATGGCTCGCTCGACGCCATAGCAGAAGCCGAATTCCTGCGCCAGTTTAATGGTCAGGCCGCCGGCACTTACCATGCCGCCGGTGGCGCGGATGCGCTCGACTAACTCGCTGCGGTAGTGCTCGACCACTTGGGCCTGCACCTGGTCCATGATGTCGGGACGCCGCAGGTTGACCTTCTGGGGCGTGGGTTGCGGATTGTCTCCGGCTAGGTTTGTCATGCGCGCACAAGTTAGGCAGCCGAAGCGGAAGCGTCCAGAGTAGGTTTACGGTGGCACGGGCGCAGGCCAGGTTTTGCATACGCCGGTTTCAGCCCGGAAGGGCGAAAGAGAATAGCCCAGCGTTTCAACGCTGGGAACAGCGGGTCAACCCGGAGACAAGTCCCGGCAGGGACGACAGAAACGCTGTATTGCGGCAGCATCTTTATGCCGTCCCTAACGGGACTGAACCCCTGTTCAGCCCCAGGCCCGGCGTTGAAACGCTGGGCTATTCTCTTTCGCCCTGCCGGGCTGAAACCGGCGTATGCAAAACCTGATTTGCGCCCGGTGGCACCACTCCGTAGGGGCACTCCAATTTAGTTCAGGCATAGGCTGGTTAGTAAACGGCCTTTCTGACGTGGCGTTGAAACTGGTAGGAGCGTGCCAGCGAAGGCGCACGCCGCGGGGCCTGGCGCTCCGGGCGCACGCTGACGGGATGGGCCGCAAACCACTGCTGCAACTGCCGGATCACGTCCTCGGCCGGGGTGTCGCCCGCCAAG
>CAINDV010000849.1 GCA_903847485.1 uncultured Verrucomicrobiota bacterium | reverse complement strand
GTGGTGGTTTCCCCAGCGCCTTACAAACAACTCTGCGGTGGCAACCCCAAGCCCTTGGGGTAGGTTGAGTCAATTAGCGAGCCCAGAATAAGAATTGCCAGACTGCCGGCGGCGCTCAGGTGGCGTCCCCGCAAAGCCCTATCCTCCGCCGTAGCAACGGGCAGCTTACCCATCGGGCGTCGCTGGACAAAGGTGCTGGTCAGGATTCCGTTCATGACCGCGCGCAAGATTCCAGTTTTGAAAGTTTTCCGACGCCGGCAGCGATTCCATTTGCCTCCGGGGCGGGCGGCTGCTTTGCTCTCGGCGTGTTCGGAGCCAGCAGCAAGCAAGGCATTGCCGCCGGGTTGGTCGTCGCCGTCTTCCTCTGGGGGGCGAACAACTCCGGCGTCAAAATCCTGGTCCAAGAGTGGCCGCCCGTCTTCGTGGGTGCCACCCGCTTTCTTTGCGCCGGCCTGCTCTTGCTGGCGCTGCTGCGCTGGACCGACTGGCTCGGCCGCGCCACGCCGGTCGGTGCCGCGTTGAGCCGCCAGCTCTGGCACCGTGGCGCGCTTAGCCTGGCGATCTACATCGTAATCTTCAACTGGGCGCTCAAAGCCACCGCCGTCTCGCACGTCGCCCTCTACCTTGGTGCCGCGCCCGTCTGGGCGCTGCTCTGGGAAGGCGTTGCGGGCAAGTCCCGCCGCCGCCTGGCCCGGGGCTACGCCGCCGCCGTGCTGGCGCTGACGGGCGTGCTGGTGCTCTTCTGGCCGGCACTGTGGGCGTCTCCGGCGAGCGCGCTCGGCGAACTGCTGGGGCTGGCCTCGAGCGTGTTGTGGACTCTTTACGGCCGGCAATGCCGCGCGGTCGGCACCCGGCTCTCCGGCGCGGAAATCACGGCCCACACAATGTGGCGGGCCGGCGTACTGCTCCTGCCGGTGGCGGCGCTCGAAGTTCTCCTGCGGGGCGGGCTGGCCTGGCGCTGGGAACTGGTGGCGGTGCAAAGCATGTGCATTGTCGCTGGCGGCGTGATGGCCTACAGCCTTTGGGCCAACGCGCTCCGCCACTGGCAGACCAGCGAGGTTTACCTCTTTAACAACCTCATCCCGCTCAGCTCCA
The DNA here is from genome assembly GCA_903847485.1 of uncultured Verrucomicrobiota bacterium. Classification (GTDB taxonomy): domain Bacteria; phylum Verrucomicrobiota; class Verrucomicrobiia; order Limisphaerales; family JAJXZI01; genus CAINDV01. Next base: position 6,332 of record CAINDV010000849.1, on the reverse strand, counting down.
CGCTCTGGGCGCACGCCTGGCTCAAGGAACCCATCACACCGACCTTCTGGGTGGCGATGCTACTGATCGTCTCCGGCGTACTCGTGGGGCAGGCCAACTGGCCGCGGCTCTTCGGCGCACGCTGGCTGCCGGCGGAGTGAAGACGGGAATGGGCGAATGACGAATGACGAATGAAATCCGAAATCCGAAATCCGAAAGAAGCCCGAAGCCCGAATCTCCGTGCCAGGTGACTTCCACAGAACACGCTTTCCTGCGGAGCGCAGCGCGGTTCTTCGGCCTTTAGATTTCGGGCTTCTTTCGGGAATCCGAAATTCGGATTTTAACTTGAGAACTTACCGCTCATGGACATAACTCACTTGGACGAAGTGCCCGCCTTCACGACGAAGGACGGGTCGGAAATCCGCGAATTGCTCGCGCACCGCAACTCGGTCATCCGCCACCAGAGTCTTGCCGAGGCGCGGCTGCCAGTCGGCGGCAGCACGCAGGAGCACTACCACGCGATGACCGAGGAGATTTACTACATCACCCACGGCACCGGTTGGATGCGGATCGGCGACGAGGAGCGCGCGGTGCGGCCCGGCGACGCCATCGCCATCCCGCCGGGTGCCCGGCACAAGCTCTGGAACACAGGCCACGAAACGCTCCGGTTGCTGTGCTGCTGCGCTCCCGCTTACGAGCATCACGATACCATTCTCACCGAAGCCTGAATTGACGGGAGCGCGGGGCCGGCGTTTACTGTCGCCGTGCGATGGGTACTGTCTTGTGGGTTAAGTCTGGGGCTGGGGCTGCTGACTGGTTGCGCCACCGCGCCGGGCCGCGCTCCAGCCTCGGCTCGCGAGGCGTCCGCCGCACCGGTGCTCGCCGTGACGCCGCCGAAGGAATCCTTGGTTCTCGACCCGACGCTGACCGGGCGGGTGGTGCGCTTCAACCCCGTGGCGCGCTACGCCATCCTACAGTTTCCAGCCGGTTTAATGGCGGCCAACGACCAGCAGTTGTTCGTCTATCGGGACGGGAAGCGCGTGGGCGAACTCAAAGTCAGTGGTCCCAGCCGCGACGATCGGACGGCGGCGGATCTCACGGAAGGGGATTGCCAGACGGGCGACGAAGTCCGCGATCGCTGAGCGGGAGCCGGCCAACCGGAAAAGGTGGGCCGTCGCCGGCGCGGGCACTCAGGCCTCCGCTGGGCCACCCCGCTCCTCGGTTATCTTGGGCAGGGCCGTGGCCGGCTTGGCTGGAGTGGATTTTTGATACGGAGAATGGAGGTTAAAGTAAATCCCGCACAATGGCCTGGCGCTGTCGCTCTGGCTGAGAATGACCGTGATATTCTTATCGAGCGCGAGGCCGTGGCGCAGGTTCGGCCCGCGATTCTCATACGCGAGGATGGCCTTAACGAGGAGGGACTGGAGGGTTTCGAGAAACTCCTCCGGCGACTTGTCGAGGCAGACGACGAAATGGTCGTAGGCCTTCAGCGCCGCAGTGGCTTCAGATTGAAAGGTGGCAGCCGTCACTGGTCGGAAGGTAAAATCGGAACGATGAAAAGTGAATCGAAATTTTCACCAATCGCCGGGCGCACCCGGTTGCCGCCCCCGGTAGTGGGGCAGCCGTCTGCGGCTGCCGTCGTCCCGGCAACCGTCCCGGTGCCGTTCGCCAGGCGAGCCGCCTGCGCCACTACGGAGGCAACGCACGAATACTCCACCGCCGGCGGCCAGGGCACAAAAAAGGCCCGGTTGTCCGGGCCTGAACGCGCAAGGAATGCCAGTTCCGCCTACTCACGCGGCGTGAGTTTCTTCTCCAGTGGCACCTTCTCCAGCACAATGTACTTGGGCAGGCCACCCTCGGCGGGCGGGCGCACTTCGCCTTCAATCAGCGGCTTGGCGTACTCGACAAACTTCTCGTTTGGCAGGTAGCCGTCCTCGCTGATCCAGTCGCGCGGGACAAAGTGCTCCACGTTGGCGATGTCTTCCAACGGCTGCAGGCCGGTACACCATTGGATGGAGCCATCGGGCTGCGTCTGGCGCACGATCTTGACCATGAGGCCGCTCTTGCCCTCGATGGCGGCGCGCACGGCCGCCTCGCCGGTGGCGAAAGCGTTGTTGGAATCCGTCAGGCTGGCGCAGTGTGCGGCGGCGCGCTGGACGTAGCCGAGCAGCACCGTGCGGGTCTTGGTCTTGAGCTTCTCCTGGATAAAATCCTTGATCTTCTCACCGGCCCCGCAAAGCACCGGATGACCGAATGCGTCGAGGTGTTCCTTGTCGGCACCGATCTCCTCGCCCTTCTCGTTCTTGATGCCTTCGCCGACGACCATTACGCAATACTTATAGGCGTCCACCGTCTCCTTCACTTTGGCTAGCACGGCGTTCACGTTGTAGCGGATTTCCGGCAGAAGTATGATGTGAGGCGGATTGGCGGCGACCCCGCGTTTGGCGAGCACCGTGCCCGCCGCGATCCAACCGGCGGAACGGCCCATCACCTCGATGATGCAGACGGAGCCGTCGTCGGTCGCCATGCTGCCGACGTCAATGCCGACTTCCATGACGGTCGTGGCGTTGTATTTGATGGCCGAGCCGTAACCGGGGCAACTGTCGGTGTGCGGCAGGTCGTTATCAATGGTCTTGGGCACGCCGATGACCCGCATCTCGTAACCGCGCTTGACGGCTTCCTCGTGGATCTTACGGGAGGTGTCCTGCGAATCGTTGCCGCCGGCGTAAAAGAAAAACCGGATGTTGTGGGCGACGAAGACCTCGAACAGGCGGTTCATGTCTTCGACCGCTTTCTCAGGTTTCTTTTTGAAATCAATCTTGTAGCGGCAAGTACCCAGCGCGGCGGCGGGGGTGTAGCGCAGACCGGCGATGGCGCTGCGCTTCTCATCGCCGAGGTCCACGAGATTTTCGTTGAGGATGCCAAAAATGCCGTTGAGGCCGCCGTAAATTTCCTCCACGCATTCGTGTTTGCCCGCTTCCGTGATCACGCCCGCGACACTGGCGTTGATGACGGACGTGGGTCCGCCCGACTGGGCGACCAATAAATTTCCAACGAGTTCAGCCATAGTATTTGTGAGTCAAAATTGAGTGCGGACGATGCCAACACCCGCAGCGGAAGTCAAAACCAAATGCGGGTTTTTCACGAAAACAAATTGCTCCATTCATGCCCCAGCCCGTCATGGATCAAGCCGGAAGTCGCCGCCATGCCGCGGCGGAAAGGCCCTGCCGCCCCAACTTCTCACGGCCGTGCCGAGACCTCCGGGCCATTCCTCAAAACCGGAAGTTCCACTCGCGCGAGGCGTAGCGGCGGATCAATGGCTCCATCCGTTCGTGCGGAAGTTCCGCCGCTTCCGGCCCGGCCCCCCAGGCCTGGCCCAAAGCGGACTTCACCGCCTCCGGCGCGAGGTCCAGGCAGGTCAGGAAATCGCGGTGCGGCCGACTCGCGCGGTAGTCCGGCTGCCGGGAAGGCATGGCGAGACAACGCTCGATCAGGTCCAGGTCGAACCGTAGTAGAAAAGTGCCATGAAAAAGCAGGTAGCGACGGCGGCGACGCTGAGCGTTGCCGGAGAATTTCAGCGGCCCCAGCGTCAGGTCCGTGTGACCTTGGATCCGCACCGGACCGGCCAGGAGCGATTGCAACGCGAGGCGGTTGCGCTCCATGACGAACTGGTTGGTGCCAGTGATCGTGGCGCGCGGCCCCGTTTCGGTGAGCCGCAGGATTAGCGCGTAATTCAGGCAGCCCGCCCCTTGCAGGACGGTCCCGCCGCCGCTGCACCGGCGAAAGATCGGCACGCCTGCGGACTGGCAGGCCGCCGCGTTCACCTCGCTGGCGACGGCGTTCGCATAGCCGACCACTACAAAAGGTTGCACCGGCTCCCAGAAGCGGAGGATTTCGTCGCCTCCGGTTTCCTCGCACTGGCACAGGAGCGCCTCATCGCAGGCGAGATTCTCCGCCGGGGTGGGCAGGGTGAGGTCAAAGCGTTTCACGGCGGGCGAAGGGGTAAAGCAAACCGGCAACCGGCGCAAGCCTGCCACCGGCATGGCTGGCAGCGAGAAGCTGCCGGTTTGCCAATGGATCAACACCCGGTAGAACTGGTTCAGGCCCGGGGCGTGCGTGCTCCCCGAAATTCGGAGTTCGAGGTCAGTCCAGCTTCAGCGGAATTGACGACTGGGCTGGGTCCACTGCGAAGCCGTGTTCCTTGAACCAGGGGAACAAATCGCGCTTCATGGCGATGCTCAACACCGCGACTGTGGACGACATGTCGTAGCGCTTGATGGCGTCGGGCTTGGCCAGGCGGCGCTTGGCTTGAAAATAGTCCGCCACGACTTGCGGGTTGTCCTTCCGCAGTTGTTCGAGGATCCAGTAAGTCTTTCCCCAGTGCATGTTGTTGGCTTCGCCTCCGGTAAGCTTCCGGGCACCGGTCGGGCTGTTGCCGCTCAGGTCGTAGAGCTTCATGGAGGGATCAATCCGGCTGGCGCGTTCGATCGTGCCCTTGATCCGGCGCTCGGCTTCTTCGCGGTAGCCCATGTCAATCATCACCAAGTTGCCGACGTAGGTAGCAATCGGCTCGTTCCAGACCTCGGCGAAAGGCAGCACCCAGGAGTGAACGGACTCATGTGTGATGAATTCAATCATGCTGTCTTCACGCTCGGGGAACCCTCCCCAGAACACGGCGAGTCCGAGCATTTGGCCCGAGGAGAAGCCGCCGCCGCCGGTGGCCAGCAGGCCGATCTCGGACGCCATGCCGGCGGAGAGCGGCACGCCCATGCGCTTTTCGATCACCGGCACGCAGCGCTGGTAGATGTCCGCCATGGACTTGGCGTAAGGCTGAAGGTAATCGCTGTAGTGCAGGAGCAGGCTGTCGAGCTTCTCCGTGTGGTCCAGTTGGGAAATCCCGCGGCTGTGAAAGGGTTGGCTGGCGTTGACCTGCTTGCCGGCAGCGGTGGCGGCGAGCAGCGGCTTCCACCAGGAGGCGTTGATGTCGTCCCGGGCGTCGGGTTGCTGGCCGGCCAGGCCGCGTGCGCCGACGAGCAGCGTGCCCCGGCCGATGATGCGGCGGGCCAGGACCGGTCGCCCGTCGGCATCGGCCATGAGGACCTCCCAGTTCTTTGGCTGGCGCAGGGCTAGCGTGGAGCCGCCGCCGGAAATGTCGCCGGTGATTGCCGCCTGCACGGCCTTCAGTGGCTTCTTCGCCGGTTGGTCGAAGGCGCAGCCGAAGGTGCGGGCCAGTTCGTTCTGCGGCCCCTTCCCCGCCGCTCCCAGCACCACCACGCCGCCGCCGTCGGCGAGAAAGGTGTTGATGGCGTCAATGTCCTCCGGCCAGTAACGCAGGTGCGATTCGCAGCCCAGGAGGATCAAAAGATTGGCGTTGGTGAAATCGAAGTTGAAGAGCGATCCCCAACTGGTGACCGCCGGTTGGCCCGGCAGGTATTGGCGGTGGAACCGGCCGTCGCCGTAGAATGTGAACTCGTGGCCGATGTCCACGACCGCGTGGATGGGGCGCTTGTCTTGGGCCAAGCTGGTTCCGGCCGCGAACGCCGCCAAACCGCAGGAGAGCACAAACCGAGGGAACTGTTTCATGGTATTTCTTGGATGCCGCATGGTTGACGATAGGCCAGCGAACCGCCGCCGGCCCCAGTAGGAACGTGCCGAGCCATCGGTTAATTCAACTCGAATTCCCAAGCCGATCCAGTTCTGGAGCAGTGTATCCCAAGTCATCAGTGCCGAAGCGGTTCCACGCGCGGAGCGCCGACCTCCGCGGCCCGGCACGAACTGGCCGATGGCCGGGGCACGAACGCGCCGGGCCAGAGGCCGGCGCTCCAACAAACTCAGGATGCTTTGGGAGTGGGGCTCTGGAGCAGGGAAACGAAAAAGGCGAAGCCTTGCGGCTTCGCCCTCGTTATTGGTGGCAGTTGGATTACGCGGGCTTGTCGGCCGGCTTCTCGGCGGGCTGGTCGCCAGCTTTCGCAGCCATTTCTTTGTCGCGGTCTTCCATCGCGGCGCGGCGGGATAGGCGGACGCGGCCTTTCTCGTCAATGCCGAGGCACTTGACCCAGATCTCATCGCCCATCTTGACAATGTCTTCCGTGTTCTTGACGCGGAAGTTGGCGAGTTCGCTGATGTGGACGAGGCCGTCCTTGCCGGGGAGGAACTCGACGAAGCAGCCGAATTCCTTGATGGTCACGACGTGGCCGCGGTAGATCTTGTTGATCTCGGCCTCGGCGGTGACGCCCATGATGGAGTCGCGGGCGATCTTCATGCCTTCTTCGTTCACGGAGAAAATCTTCACCGTGCCGTCGTCGTCAATGTTGATCTCGCAGCCGGACTCTTCGACGATCTTCTTGATGTTC
>CAINDV010000848.1 GCA_903847485.1 uncultured Verrucomicrobiota bacterium | reverse complement strand
GGTACCCGGCCTACAAAGCGGGTGATTTTGTAAGGCTGTAGGCCGGGTGCCCCCACCCGGCGGCGGTTGCCAGGGCCAAAAGAGAATTGCGGACATACTTCGCGGAGGCTTGCCACAGCATCGCAGTCCACTTACCCTCCGCAACCCGATCATGCGCACGGCAGAAACAAGCAACCTGAACGGCTCCCCCACCGTCCGCCCGTGGCTGTTGCTTGTTCTGCTGTGGTGGTCTGGAGCGTTTGTCGGGTTGCCTGTCCAAGCGGCGGAGAACTTCGTCCGGCTGATGAATCTGGGCAAGGCCCAACTGGAAAACCGCACCCCGGACAAAGCCATCGAGAGTTTCACGGTGGCGCTCAGCCTGGAGCCGGACTCCGTGCCGGCCCTGCGCAATCTTACCCGGGCCCGTATGTTGGCCGGCGAGGACGCGGAGGCGCTCAAGCTGCTCCAACGCGCCGAGACTCTACAGAAAGATTCCGCCGCGACGAGTTACCTGGCCGGCCTGGCTTCGCTGCATCGCTCCCAGTTCGACAAATCCGTCCGCTTCCTGCAAGCGGCGGTTCGCCTGGACGCTTTCACTCCGGCGCTGCGGTTCCAACTGGCCAACGCCTGTCAGAAGGCCGGGCAGCACGAGCAAGCCATCGTCCAACTGCGCGAGACGGTGCGGCTCGATCCGCTTCATGCCAGCGCCCACTTCAAGCTCGCCGCCTACGCCTCGCAGGCGGGCGATCAGGCGGAGTTCGAGCGCCGGCAGCAGGAGTTCGCGCGGCTGCGCAAAATCTTTGGGGACGAGTTCCGCACCCCGGCGGGGCTGGAAAGATGTGTCCATACGCAACCCGAGGCAGCGCCGGTGCCGCCCCCCGCGTTCACCGCCGGGAATAAGAGTCCAGTTCCACGACGCTACGAGCGAAGTCTTCGCCGACGACGCGGCGCTCGGCGCGACCGCCGCCGCTGTGCTTGACGCGGGCACGAACGGCGAGGTGAGCCTGTTCGTGGTGGACGATAAGGGCGCGGCAGGGGTAATGGCGATGGGGCCGAAGGGCAAGTTCGTACGCACGGCAGCGACGCCGGCACTGGCAGGGCGGCCCATTTTTCACCAGTGCGTCGCCGGGGATTACTTCGACGACACGCCCAAGAGCGCGAAATTCGACGCCGAGGTCCACGCGTTGAACGACGTCTTCCTCGTGGGCAGCAACGGCGTTTGTTTGCTCAAGCGCACCGGCCCCGCCTCGTTTGTAGATGAAACCGAGCGCGCCGGACTGTCGGGCGTGAGGGGCCGGCGGGCGCGGTGGGTGGACTATGATCACGACGGGGATCTGGATCTGGCCATCGCCACCGAAACGGGTCTGCAACTCTGGCAAAACAACGGCGACGGAACCTTCACGAATGTCACCAAACAAGTGGGCCTCGACGGCGTGGCTTTGGCAACGGATGTGGCGGCAGTGGATCTCGACAGCAACGTCGCCATTGATCTTGTGGCCGCGCGTGGCAGAGCGCCGACGCTCGTGTTTATGAACCAGCGCGCCGGGCAATTCGCCCGCCTGCCGGAGCCGCCGGGACCGTGGCCCGCCGCGCGCCGCGTGCTCGCCGACGATCTCGACAACGATGGAAATCCAGATGCGCTGCTGGTGGCGGAGAAACAGGCGGTGGCCTTGTTCGGCCAGCGCGTAGCGCGGAGGCAGTTTGACCTGTCATCGCTGCAAGAACCGGTGGCGGCCTTGTTGGATTTCGACAACGACGGCTGGCTTGATGTGTGTGTCGCGGGTACCAGGTCTGGCGCAGTGGCGCAAGGCACGGTGAGTCTCTGGCGCAATTTGGGCACCGTCGAATGGGCCGATGTTACCAAGGCTACGGGCCTGGCGGCGCTGGAGCTTCCGCCGGTCCACGACCTCATTCCGGCCGACTTCGACGGTGACGGCGACACGGATCTGCTGTTGCTCACGGCCGACGGGCGGTTGCGTTTTCTCCGCAACGATGGCGGCAATGCAAACCGCCAGTTGAAACTGCGCCTCGTCGGCACCAAGACCAACCCGACGGGCCTTGGCCTGCGCGTCGAAGTGCGGGCGGGCGAGTTCCGCGCGGCCCGCTCCGTGGGTGCGCTGCCGGTCGCGATCGGCGTGGGCCGTCACGCACAACTCGACTCCGTGCAAACGGTGTGGGTCAACGGCGTGGTGGACAACCGTCTCGAGGTTCCGGCTAAGTCCGCGCCGCTGACGATGGTGGAGAAGAACGTGGCCGCCGGGTCGTGTCCATACCTCTACGCCTGGGATGGCCGGAAGTTCCGCTTTGTCACCGACCTGCTGGGCAACTCGCCGCTGGGCTTGTCGCTGCGTCGCGGCTTCGTGCTGCCGGCGGACCCGGATGAGTTTGTCGTCGTCGGCACGGAGAAGGATTTTCGCCCGCGCCGCGGCGGCTACGAACTGGAGGTGACAGAGGAGTTGCGCGAAGTCCTCTATCTTGACACCGCGCGGTTGGTGGCTGTGGATCACCCGCCCGACATCGAAGTGCATTCCACCGACAAGCTTGGACCGCCTCCGTTTCCGCCGTCGGAGCTGTGGCCCTTGCACTCGCCAAGACTGCCGCAGCGCGCAGTGGGCGATGATGGCCTTGACCGGACTGAGGATCTTCGCGCCATAGACGGCGTGTTCGCGCCGCCAGGTCCGCCACTGGCGCCGCCGCTGCGCGGAGTGTGCCATCCGCTCGCACTGACACTCGACTTCGGCGCACTTGACCCGAGCCGCCCGCTGGTGCTGGCGCTGACCGGCTGGATTCAATACGGAGACGCAAGCGTGAACATCGCGTCCTCGCAGAACGCCTCGCTGGCGGTCATCCCGCCGAAGCTCGAAGTCGAAACCGCCGCGGGTAGTTGGCAGCCGGTGGAGATCGTCGTCGGCATGCCGGCGGGCAAGAACAAGACCATCCTATGCAACTTAAGCGGTAAGTTGCCGCCCGGCGCGCGGCGGCTGCGGTTGACGACGACGTTTGAATTGCGCTGGGACCGCATCGCGCTGTTCGAGCGCAGCCCGGCGGCGGACGTGGCGCAACACGAGCTGATGCCGAGCGGCGCGAACCTGCGCTGGCGCGGCTTCTCGGAAATCAAGTCGCGGGCGCCCGGCCATCCGCAGATGCCAGCTTACGAGAAGTTTTCTGAACGCCCGCCGTGGCGCACCACGCCTCAAGGCTGGTGTACGCGCTACGGTGACGTGCTGGACCTGGTGAAAGCGCGCGACGAACGGTTGGTGCTGGTCAACGCCGGCGACGCGCTGAGGCTGCGCTTCGACGCCAAGGCGCTGCCGCCAGTGCCGAAGGGCCACAGGCGCACGTTCTTCCTCTACTCGGTGGGCTGGGACAAAGACGCCGACCACAACGTCGTGGATGGCGATCAAGTTGAGCCACTGCCGGTCGGTGCCGGGGCAGACTGGTGTCAGGAGTACAACACCCGTTGGGTGCCGGAGGATCGGTTTATGCCGCGGTAAGTCAGCGGGCAGGGCGGGAAGGGATGAAGGGTGAACCGTGACCTCCGGTTCTTTGGTTCGACAAGCTGCCCAGTGCATCTCCAGGCAGTCGGAACCGAAGCGGTTAAAGCGCGCGGAGCGCCGGCCTCCGGCCCGACGGGAACTTGTCCGGGGCACGAACACGCCGGGCCGGAAGCCGGCGCTTCGACAAATTCGGGATACACCGCAATCTGCGAAAACCTCAAAACAAAAATTTGAATCCGCCCCCAGATCATTATAGTTGTGTCTACCGTGAAGACTACCAATGTTTCTCCGGTTCTGCTGGCGGACGGGTTGCCTGTGTTAAAGAAACGGGGCAGCAATCCGACGCCGGAAGCGTTCCGCCTGGCGCGGATGTTAACGCCCCTGCGCCTCGCAGGCCCAGAAGCGCGAAGGGTTGTTAGTCGCGGAGGCGAAACTATCCGCTGGCACTCTCTCAGCCTTCACTCTTCATCCTTAACCCCTTCCGTTGATGGCCGGATCGTCGGGCGCACCGCGCAGCAACCAGAAAACTGACCCTATGCAAAACCCCGGATACCCCCTGCTGGCAGCCTGTTGGTTGGCGCTGGGCATCACCGGCTGCGGCCAGCGCGAAGAGGCTTCCCCACCGGCCAATCCGGCGTCACATGCCACCTTCTCCATTACGCCTCCCATCCCGGCCGGCCCGAAGGATCTATTCGAAGACGTGACCGCGAAGGCAGGCATCACGTTCGTGCAACAATTCTGCGACCAGCGAATTGCCAACATTCTCGAGTCCAATGGCTCCGGCGCCGCGATTCTCGACTTCGATAACGACGGTTGGATAGACATTTACCTCGTCAACCCAGGCCCGTTGGACGGTGTCACTCATCACAAGGCCGGCACACGGCGCGAGCCCAACCGCCTGTATCGCAACAAGGGCGACGGCACGTTCGAGGACGTGACTGCCAAGGCCGGAGTTGCGGGCAGTGGCTACACTCTGGCAGTCGCCGCCGCCGACTATGACAACGACGGTTTCACGGATCTCTACGTGGTCAACGCAGGCAAGAACATCCTCTACCACAACCGCGGGAACGGCGCGTTTGAAGACGTGACGGACAAAGCCGGCGTAGGCGACAAAGGCACCGGCGCTGGCGCTGTGTTCTTCGACGCCGACAATGACGGCAAGCTCGACCTCTTTGTCGCTAACTACCTTACTTACGACCCCAACTACAACCTGTATTTCAACCCAGACGCCTATCCCGGCCCGCTCGCTTACAAGGCGGAGTTCAATTGCTTGTTCCGCAACAAAGGCGACGGCACCTTCGAGGACATTAGCGAGAAGTCCGGCGTACGTCTGACAGGGCACCGCGCAATGTCCGTCTGCGCGTTCGACTTCAATGGCGACGGAGCCACCGACCTTTACATCTGCAACGATGCGACGCCCAACACGCTCCTCGTCAATGACGGCAAGGGCCATTTCCAGGACGTGGCCTCCCAGGCGATGGTGGCCTTCAACGCGAACGGCGAAGCGGCCGGTTCCATGACCGCCGCCGTGGGCGATTATGACGGGGATAACCGCCTTGACCTGCTGGTATCACGTCTGGGTTACGGCTCGCTCTACACAGCGCGATCCAACGGCGTCTTCCAAGACCGGATGATGGCCTCGGGTCTTGGCTCTCTTACTGCCCAATATGTGGGCTGGGGCAGTAACTTTCTCGACTGTGACAACGACGGCAAGCTCGACGCCTTCATCGCCAACGGCGACGCGCATCACATGGTGGGCTGGGAAAGTTTGCTGCTGGAGAACAAGGGCGACGGCACCTTCGCCGACGCGGCGGACAAAGGCGGTGTCTTTTTCCGCACCAAGATTCGCGCCCGCGGCAGCTTCGTGCTGGACTATGACAACGACGGACGCCTGGACGTGCTGGTGACGGCGATGGGCGACCGGGTCTTCCTTCTGCACAACCGCGATCAGTCCGGCAACCACTGGCTGACCCTGGACCTCCAAGGCACTAAGAGTAATCGCGACGGCTTCGGCGCGCGCATCACTGTCACGGCCGGCAGCAAGAGCCATTACACCGAAGCCCGCTGTCAGGCGGCATTTCTCGGCACCTCCGACCGCCGCGTCCATTTCGGGCTAGGGGCAAGCAAGACGGTGGATAAGCTAGAAATCAAATGGTCTAGCGGCACGGTGCAGACTTTGAACAACTTGCCGGCGGACCAGATTCTGAAGGTGAAGGAGTTGTAACTCCGTCATGAACCGGATTGGTGCAACATGGACGACAAACGCCGCGCCGGCAGATCGGCGAAGGAACTTGTGTCGTTCAATTCTGTTGCAAGTGGTAATGCCTTTCGGAAATTCGCCATCTCAGTCCCGGAGCGACGGAATCAAGATAGGCCAGCGTTTCAACGCTAGGCGGCACGGCGTAAGTCCGGCCAGTCCCGCAGGGACGACAGAAATTGGGACTCCAGCACACTCCTCTTTCGTCCCTCCGGGACTCGGGAGGGTCGTCCGATCCTCCCCCAGCGTTGAAACGCTGGGCTATTTTCATCCAGTCCCTCTGGGACGCGGCAGGCTGAGTTTCCGAAAAGCATTAGAGTTAGGGGCGATTCTTAGCCTCTTGCTCATTGCCGGATGCGGAGGCAAAGGGTTCGACGCTGCGCTGGTGTTGACACAGACGCCAACGTATTCGATGTCCGCGGCATCCTCGCATGACATCCTTGACCAGCGTTACCCGGTCGGCAGTCGCGTCGTGATCGCACTTGCACCCTTCCGGCCGAGCGACGCGCGAGTCCTATCGGAGGGGTTGGCGGCCGCAGGCGGGCCAGTGGTTAGTCCCAGTGGTAACCGCATTCTCTTCGTTGGAAAGGCTCAAGCAGGCGACACCTGGCAAATCTATGAAACCAAGCCGAGCGGGGGGCGGCTTAAGTCAGTCACTGCCATGGACGGTGGCGCAATGGATCCGGCGATACTCTCCAACGGCGACCTGGTCTTCAGTTCGCCGGTGCCGAAAGCGGGCGAATCGTGGCGATCCGGTAAGCTGCCCGCCCTTTATGCGCAGGCTCCCCAGGGCCAACCACGGCGACTGACCTTTGGCAGCACTGCGGCTGTCGAGCCGACAGTCCTTGGCGATGGCCGGATTCTCTTCGTGTCTGCCCGGCTTTCGACTAATCCCACCGATGCGCCGAACCTCGCGCTGTTCACGGTCAACAACGACGGCACCGAGGTCACTGCGTTTGCCCTGGACCGCGACGGGGCGCCACTGGTGCAGCGACCACGCGAGTTGCGAGATGGCCGAGTCGGATTCCTCGCCACGGACATCGGCACGCCTGCAGGCGAAATGTGGGCGGAAGCCGTGCGCACCGCCCGACCCTTTGCCAGCCGTGCGAAACTCTTCAGCTTTCCCGTAAGCCAATGCCGCTCGGTCGAACCGGCTGAGAACGGGAACCTATTAGTCAGCTTCGAAACCCGCGCCGTAAGTGGCCTGCCCGCCGGGGCGGCGCAGGCAGGCTCATTCGCCATCTATCGTGTCGGGACGAACGCCGCGACACTGGGCCAACCACTGTTCGACGATCCGGCTTGGAATGACATAGAAGCCGCGCGCGTCGCTGCCCGGGCGAATCCGATGGGACATATCTCCGCCATGGTGCCAACTAAGAAGACCGGCACGATCCTATGTCTCAATGCGAATTTCATCCGCCTACGCGGCACTAATAACACGCAGGTGGCCAAGGCCGCGCGCGTTCGGGTGCTGACAGGCGACGGCGTGGGATCGGCCCGCCCATTGGGCGAAGTGCCGCTGCGCGCCGATGGCTCCTTCCTGGCCGAAGTGCCCGCCGACATACCGCTCGGCTTCGAGTCATTGGATGCGGACGGGCGCGTGTTATCCCAACTTGCACCGGCCTTCTGGGTGAGGCCGGGCGAGAACCGTAGTTGTCTTGGCTGTCACGAGCCTTACAACCGCTCGCCCCGTAATGTGCGCCCCCTCGCGGCTTTCTTCCCCTCCGTCAAACTCACGGAGAAACCTCCGACTGTGGCGCAGCAGGTTCCGTAGCATGAGAATGAGTAGCTTTGTCGTCCTGATGTTAGGCGGCGCGTTAGCCCTGGGCGGACTAGCGTGGGGCGGCCATGCCTGGTCGGTCGCACATGTGCGGCGCTGGTCCGGGCGGCAGGACTTGGGCTACGTGAACTGCAATCACTGCCATCTAAGCATCGAGACAATGCCTTGGGCAAAGAGGCGTCCGCACCATCCTGCACCCGCGGGTCTGGCGGTTTCGCCCGACGGCAAGAAGGTTTACATCGCGCTCGACGACGTGAACGAAGTGCTGGAAGCCGATGTCATTTCCCGCCAAGTCAGTCGCAAGCTGAAGCTGCTAGGCGCGCCGTTTGGCCTGGCAATGGACTGCAAAGGCGAGCGACTCTATGTGACGTGCCGCGATGGGGATCGGGTCGTGGCCGTGGATACGAAGGAGTTCAAGGAAGTCGAGAGCATCGAAGTCGGTGCCGCCCCGGTGGCCATTGCCTTTTGCACCACCAAGGCTGGTGACCGGCTTGTGGTGGCGAACTCGATTTCGGATAACATCTCCGTGCTGACCGTGGCGCCGTTCAAGGAACTAGCCCGCCCATTGGCCGGACGCGAGCCTTACTCGGTGGCCGTGGCCCAGGACGGCTTAGTGGCTTTCGTGGCGAGCCGCCTTGCGGTGCCGGAGACTTATCTAACTGTGCCCGACTCCGAACTTACTCTGCTCGACCCCGCCCGTGGCCGCATCCTTTTGCGCAAGCCGTTTGAGTCCGCGCACCTGGCGGAAGGCACCGCGACGGTGCCGGGTCGCCCGTGGTCACTAACTCCGCTGGTCAAGGTGCGCAACCTGGTGCCCATTACTCAGGTCGCCAACGGCTGGGTAATGTCCAGCGGCCTCGCCGTATCCGACCATCAGGGGAACATCGTCCAGATGCCGCTCGATGAGGCGCAGGATTACTTTGCCGATCCTTCCGCCATTGCCGTGGACGCGGTCGGCCAGCGCGCCTATGTGGGGTCCGGCGGCAGCGATACGGTGTCCGTCGTGGACCTTGATCGGTTAGCCGACTGGCTGGCGAAAGCGGACGCCGACACGAAGCGCGAGGCTATCGAAGATCTGTCGCTTTCGGCGGAATACGTCGTAGCACGGATTCCGACTGGGCGCAATCCGCGGCACCTCGCACTAAGTCCCGACGGCAGGACGCTGTTTATCGCAGAACGCTTAGATGACGCTGTGCTCGTGGTGGACACTGCGACCTTGAAGCCGGCGGGCAGAATTGTCTTAGGCGACGGTGGGCGGAGTGATCCGATTCGCCGCGGCGAGCGCGTGTTCACCAGGGCGGCCCACACGTTCCAACGCCAGTTCTCCTGCCGCTCCTGTCACCCGGACGGCCATGTGGACGGGCTTTCTTATGACTTCGATGGCGACGGCATTGGTGACAACTTACTCGATAACCGCTCGCTGCAAGGCGTGGCCAACACGGCCCCGTTCAAATGGAACGGGAAGAATCCCAGCCTGGAAATCCAGTGCGGCCCGCGCTTTGCCCGCGTCCTAATGCGAACGGAGCCGATTCCGGCCGCGGAGTTGAAGGACTTGACTGTATTCCTGAACTCGCTGCCGCCGCCGCGCTGGGAACGCAAGCGCCATCAGCCGCTCACGCCGTTACAGGAGCGCGGGCGGAAACTCTTCTTCGCCACTGTGACCTCCGAGGGCAAGCCAATCCCGCGGGAGCGTCAGTGTCACACCTGTCATCGCCCGCCGCTCTTCACGAACCGGCTACCCAGCGCCATCGGCACCCGAGGTCCGCGCGACACGACTGATATGTTCGACACGCCGCACCTGCTGGGCGTCGCACAGACTGCGCCATATTTGCACGACGGCCGGGCGAAGAGCTTGGAGGAGTTATGGACGACCTATCAGACCAACGATCTTCACGGTGTGAGCAGTTACATGAACAAACACCAACTGAACGAATTGGTCGAATACCTGAAAACTCTCTGAGCCTATGAAACGAATGAACACTCTTCTGTGCCCTACAATCACGCTGGCAACCACCGCTGGCCTTGCGGCCTTCAACCCGCTGGTGGGTTGGGCCGCCGAGGCAGCCAACGGCGGACTGTCACTGCCAATCATCGAACGGTTTGAGAACTTTGGTCGGAAGGACGGCATTCCAGCGGACAAAGTCCACGCGGTGCTGAAAATTACGGACGGCCACCTATGGATCGGCACCTGGGATGGTCTGTGCGTGCGGGAGGACAACGGCCCGTTCAAACGCTACGGCCCTGAACAGGGCCTAAGTCACAAGCTGGTGCTCTGCCTGGTCGAAGACCCCAAGACCGGCGACCTATGGGTGGGCACGATGCGCGGACTGAACAAGTTCAGCGGCGGCAAGATCACCAAGTACTTACAGACTGACAGCGGCCTGCCTAACAACGTGGTCTATGGCGTGGACCTCGTGGACGACCATGTGTGGGTGGCCACCGCCGCCGGCGCCGGTTCCCTGAACCTTAAGACCGGCCTTTGGAAGATATACGATCATAACAACTCGGTGATGCACGAGCCGTGGTGCTATTCCATCAAAGGCACGAAGGATGTGATCTATATCGGCGTTTGGGGCGCCGGCATCATCGAGCACGATCCGAAGCTGGGTTCCTTCAAGGCTTACCGTGACCCGGACGGCGACTTCCACTTCGACCTCGTGCCTGACGACGGCCCGATCAATGACATCACGGCGTGGCTTGCCTGGAGCGACGGTCTGCTCTGGCAATGCACTTACTTCGGCCTGTCGCGCTATGACGGCAAGTTCTGGAAGACCTGGGTGCAGGACAAATCGCCTCTGCCCTCCAACTTCACGCAGTTCGCCTGGCCAGTCGGCCGCACCTGCTGGATCGGCCATGACAAGGGGGCTTCGCTGACCGACGGCACTAACTGGGTGAATTACCTAGTTAGCGAGAAGGGCGATGGCATCATCGAGATTCACCGCACCGGCCAGCCCATGGAGAAGCGCCCAATGTCCACCGCGCTGGCCAATAGTTTTGTGCTCGGAATCTGGGCCGACGAACACGAGGCGTGGTTCGCCACCTCGAAGGGGCTGAGCCGCGGCGTTCTTGCTTCACACCCGGTCGCAATCAGAGAAACCGAAGCCAAGTAAGCCCAACTCCAGGAGGCCACAAGCATGAATCAAAATCTCATTCTGATGAGCCAATTTCAAAAACCCGTAGCGGAGTCTCGGCAGAGCGCCG
>CAINDV010000847.1 GCA_903847485.1 uncultured Verrucomicrobiota bacterium | reverse complement strand
TGTAGTAGTAGTTCGTTGTGGCCAGGCCGGAGGGGCGGACGATGCCCTGAAGCTGGCCGGCAGCGTTGTAGGTATAGGAGGTGACTTGGTTGAGAGCATTGGTGGAGCGGATGACCTGGCGGTCGCTGTAGGTGAGACCGTGCTCCAGTTGGCCATCGGGGCCGGTTTGGGCGATCAAGTCGCGGCCATCCGTGCTGTAGGTGAAGGTGTTCGTGCGCAGGCCGCGGGCTCCGGTATCCAGCGTCCAAGTGGTGACGGAGTTGATGGGCAGGCCCCAGTCGTTGCGCTCGGTGCGGACGAACCAAGTGGCGTCAGTGGAGCCGACCGGCATGACCCGCAGGACCATCAGAGGACGGCGCTGGGCGGGGTGGTCGCCGGTCATGGCGTAATCGAACCAGGTCTGCTGTCCGTCGGTGGTGCCGTCGGGGCTGACTCCCTGTTGCATGGAAAGGGCCGGGTTGTCGCCACCCGCATCAAGCCAGTGCTGGCGGCGCCCCAGGCGGTATTCGCCGGTGGTCAGATTCCCCAAGTCGTTCGTGTGGGTAAGATGCTCGTATTGGCGCGGTCCCCAGTGGAAGCTGTTGGCCAGGCCAAGGTCACGGTTCGCAAGGCTGGTGCTGTACGGCTCCCCCAAATAGGTCAATGTCAGCTCAATCCCATTGGGCATGCCGTCGCCGTGTGTTGGATACCACGGCCCAAAGTCCACATCATTGGTCTGATGCGATGCGCGCATGGTTGCTGCGCTGCTGCTTGAAGCCGTTATCATTTCTGACCTGGCTTGCCGGCAGGCGAGTTTGTCCCCGAAGGCGCGCTCTCGCGCTTCTGGATTGCATTGATGACCAGCTTCGCCATCTCCCGCAGCGGATAGTAGTCGCGCGGGATCTCGTCCTCTTCCGACCGGAGAATATGCGGCATCCATTTCTTCTGCACGGCAGGGTCTTGCCGGACAACTTCCTCCA
The DNA here is from genome assembly GCA_903847485.1 of uncultured Verrucomicrobiota bacterium. Classification (GTDB taxonomy): domain Bacteria; phylum Verrucomicrobiota; class Verrucomicrobiia; order Limisphaerales; family JAJXZI01; genus CAINDV01. The sequence goes on along the minus strand of CAINDV010000847.1, from coordinate 8,856 downwards.
AGATGGACAAATCCTCCGTTGTGCCCCAATTCTCAAAGGCAGCCAGCGCCTGCTTCCGCACCAAGGGCGAGGGATGCTCCCGCACCAGGCGGCGCATCTCGGCTTTGGCCGTCCCGTCTCCGCGGCAGGCGCGCGCCACCAGCAAGCAATCGCGAACAATCCCTGGCTCGTGCGGCGTGCTCGCGCGCAATACGTCCAGACTCACCCCCAGCAGTTTGCTGGACAAGGCATACGTGAATGTGGAATAGGTCACGTCGGACTCGGGACAAGCTACGCGAGCCGAGTTGAACAGGTCATAACCCAGGCGCCGGCCGGCATTAGGCAACGACTCAATCCCGGACATACCTCCAATTATCGCCAAGGCCCTCTCCGTTGCCGGGACTTCGTCTCCCGAAGCGTTTCCCGCCACGCGCGCGGCGCAGGACCGCACTTCCAAGCTGTCTGAAGTCAGAAGGGGCTTGACCATCGCCCATGCCGTGCGGCCCAAGGGAATGACCCCGCTCGGGCTGGCGCAGTCTAAGCCGCGCAGGGCAATGGCTTGCACCTGAGGGTTCTTTGAGGCGAGCAACTTGACGGCTTCCGTCTTGTTAGTGAGCTTAGCAACAGATAAACTCGCGGCGTACTGGTGCCCCCCCCCAGCGCAATTCTCCATAATGCAGCACGCGCCTCATCAGTGCCTGCGTCGGAGAGTGCCTGGACGGATTCATGGAAATAGAGGTGAGTAACGAGGAACTCGATCTCCTTGGTGCCGATGGCTTTCGGGTTGGCGGCAATCGCCTTCACCCGGGCCTCGTCCACCCGATACTGATTAAAATCCTCGCCAATGGCAGCCCGCGTCCAGCAGCCAACAGCGAGAAGTGTGGCAACCACTGGTGAGAACAATATCCGCCGACTCAAGAAAGGAATCCGCATAGCCTTTTTATCAAAGTTCGGCGGCTTTTTCATGGGTTCAATTGCTTCCGCGCTTTGCCCAATCATCTGGATCCCCTTCTGGCGTATCCCTTGGAACCACACCTCCGCAGCCATGCTTGTGTAAAGTTGGTTGTCATCAAACATGGTTCCATGCGCGGGCATCTGCCTCGGTGCGACCATCTCGGTCACCTATTTTGAAGATCCTTGATTCGCTTCAATCTGCTTCACAACTTGCTCTGCCAAGAAGCGCAACGGGTAGATCATAGCGTCGCCCTTGCCTCGCAAACTCTGGTCCGCACCCGGCATGCGGAAATAGTATGGCGCAAGTGGCTTTGCGGCGAAAGGGTCTTCCTCCGCCATGCGCTTCAGTGCAGCAATGTCGTCAACATTCTTATCTGGTCCCTGCTCAAAGGCCAATAGCGCTAGAAACCTAACGTATGAGCTTTGGGAACGGGTCAAGACGCGCCGAAGGTCAGGGCGATCAGATGGCTGCTTGGCCACCGCTCTGGCCAAGACCATGAAATCATTCAACAGTTCGGGGCCTTGCGGTATGTCTTCCAATGAAAAGCCGGGAGTTCGTCCCGCAATTTGTCCAAGGGCTTGGGCTTGCTCACCCAAAGAGACGTCCGAACGAGACCAGTAACCTGAAAAGAAGCTCTCACCCGTAATGACTGGGGCGCTGGCATCTTGGCATTGCAGGGTAGTCCGCATCGATTCAATGATCACGTGTCCCTTTGGCGCGGCGAGGGCTGTGTTGGTGTCGGTCGAGAGTATCTTTGCGACTTTCCCACGAGTCTCTGCTGAATCGGAACGAGCTATCACCTGGAGTCGCTCGAATAATTCTGCGTCCACGGGCACGCCACCGACCCATAGCCCTCGGAGACCCTCGTTGATGACCTTGCTATTCGACGCGGCCAGCAAGACGCGGGCTTCGGATTTGTTGGTCAGACTGTTCACATAGTAGTTGGCTGCCTCAGGAGCACGCCAGTCCCCGATCTCCCCGTAGGCGATCCGTAACAATGCGCCTTGCGCTTGAGCCGCCCTCATCTGGCCGAGCTTGGCCACGAACTCGCGGTTTGTCGCTGCTCTGAGAACAAAGCTGTTCACCACTGAATCGCCCTCCCATCTGCCGAGAAACGTGGTCTTTAGCCACGTGTCGTTCGTTGCAGCGCTGCAGGAAACTGCGATCATCAAGAAAGTGGTTCCAAGCCACCCTATTGTGCGTAGTGTTTTCATAACAGATCAGTAGTGAGGATCAGGGATAGTTTGCACCTGGATGAGCCCAGTCCTCTTGGTCTGCCTGGTTCACACCCCACTCTGGTTCATGCAGCAGGGTGTACCACTGGCCGTCATCCCAATTCGGAATACCGGGATTGGGCTTTGAAACGCGATTCGTTGGAACCAGCCCTGCGGCGATTTCAATCGATGTCGGAATCGCATCTTGGTCTGGATCCCTGCCGGAGATGTACCCACTCGGCCACCAGGTGTTATAATTCGTTGCATGGGCCCCCTCGTGGCGGCGCGCATAGCCAAAGACATTGATATATTGGTAGTTCTTGCCTCCGTTTACTCCAAATACCGGGTCGTAGCCCAACCTTCCGCCCTTCGCCTCAATTTGGTACCGATATGCTGGTCCTGCCTGCTCCCAAGGCAACTTTGCGGCGGAATGGCCACCGTACGCATAGTCCGGACCATAGTCCGGACTTCCGCAATTCGCAGAAGTCTGGAGGTAGTAATAGAAATAGTTGGGTGGCGTTCTGTCGTCATCGGGGTCACCACAGCCTGGGTAGTTCTTGGCATCTGCCTGGTAAAACACCCAGAAACACTTGTCGTCCGAGACTTTCCCGTCGAGTGTCACGCGGGCGAACTTCAGGCCGAACGCCGAATTGGTCGGCGGCAGGTTCGCATAGTACAGCGTGGCCGAAAGCTCTGAACCGTTGGCGATGGGCCGTCCGTTTGGGTTGTTGGTGCTCCAACCCTGCGTCGAGTCCGGAATCTCGTCCGCCTCGAAGCGCACCCGGTTGGTGAGCACCCACGCTGGACCGTTGTTCGTGAGCACAGCGGTCAAATTCAACTCCAGGACCCCCAGTCGTTCGTCGTTGTAACTCAAACGATCCGGATCACTTGGTGCATTGGTCGGATTGCCTGAGGGTTTTACCAGTACCAGCCCGTGCTTCTGCACCGTGACATCGGCCTGGTAGTGCTTGGCGCCTTTGGCGGTGACCGTCACGTCTTCGGTAGTGTTGTCGGCCAGTACGCGCCACACCTTGTATTCGTCGCTCGCGGGCCAGCCTCCCACGCTGATCCGGTTGGGCGGCACAGTGGTTCCCGGGGTGTCCTGCCATTCCCCTGGAAACGGCCATACTGCGCGGGGTTTGCCATACTCCGTGGCCGATGCGCTCAGTGTGAAGAGGTTGTTGCGGATGGCTCGCCCCGCCTTGCCGCCCGTGTACAGCCTTTGCCGCGTCCGCGCAGTCTTGAAAGTGACCACATTGAGAATGCTGGGACCCTCCGTCTGTGTCCAATGCACCCCTTTCCCGAAGTAATGATACACGTAAGTTCCGGAAGTGTTATCGTAGCTCCTATGCGGCACCGTTCTGATCGGTTCACCAACATCAGTCCCAGAATTGCCCCCGCGATTACCCATGGAGTCCTGATATGTAAGCGCATACGTCCCCAACGGGTCCGTATCAGACCAAGTGCAAAGCTTGAATTCCCATGGAGGTACAAATGGAGGTGGTACGCTGTTCTGACCCTCTTGATAAAGCGTCGCCAACCCTTGGTATTTCGCCTGCCACTGTCCGGTATCCGCATCCCGTTTCGCGCGAGCTCCGAACTGCTTTTTGATGTCCGCATAGGAGTAGGAGTGACCCGGCGTAGTAGAGGTCATCCTGAACAGGTGCTTCACAATCATAACCTTCGCTGGCAGTTCCTCCTCTTTGGAGGCTCCCACCGCTTGTGCGCTACTGCCAGTGGGTGGCGTGGCTACCGCATCAAACGTTGCCGTGCCCTGGCCGTAGATGGGAACACCACTGGCCTCCCAATGTCCGCTCGCATCCACTGTGGCAACCAGGCCGTTCACCGACACCGTGTAGCTTGGATCGCTCACCGTGCCGCTCACCGAGCCGGTCGGTTCATAGAGGCTGTCGCCTTCGGGTGTGGAGGTCATCGCCAACGCCACACTGCTTTGCACCACCGCCAGGTTCAGCAGGCTCCCGCGCCCCGCCGCATTCGTGGCGGCAAGGTGGATTACATTCGTTCCCGCCGCCAGCGGAAGATTCTCCACCCAGAACATCCCGTTTCGTTCCACCAGCCCCGTGAACTCATTCGTGTAACCGCTCGCATCCACAATCCGCGCGGTGATGGTGGCCGTCTCGTCATTGATGGTGCCAAGCAGATAGAAGCTTGTGCCGCTGAGGCTCATGCCGTTCGTAGGCCAGAGGCATTGCATCACTGGCGGATTTGTTGCTGTCGTGTAATCCAGTGTCACACTGAAGTTCGTGGTCGTCACATTGCCCGCAAGGTCACAGACGCGCAGGGTGATGGCGTTGACGCCATTGGTCAGCGGAATGTCGTAACCCTGGAAGTAGTTCGTCGTGAAGTCAAACCTATTGGTGTCGAAATACTGATCCACCACTGCCACCAGTTCGTTCGTCACTTGGCCGAGCGCATTAGTCAGGTCATAGCTCAAGCTCGCCAGCGCTTCATCGGCGCAACCCTGCAATTGCAGATACGGTTTGATGACCGTAGGGGTGGCCGGATTAGTGATGCACAGCGTCAGCGCAACACGGTCGAGGGTCAACTCGGTTTCGTCCGTCGCAGCCGGAAACTCCGCCGTGCGGCCCCGCAACGCCACCAGCACGATGTGGTCCCCGTCGGTATCGGGCAGGGTAACCGTGAAGCTGGGACTGTAAGCGGACCACGTGCTGGTTGACAGATTGGTGCTGTTGACCAGCACCGCCGTCTGCGCTGGGACACCCCCCATCACCTCACAACTCCCCGTTACCGTGCGGGTGCTGACGTAAAGATTCTCAAAATGTGTCGCGAACGTGATCGTGTTTGGGTCGCTTTCCTCATTGAACTCGTCCAGATTATAGATGCCGTCCGAGTCATAATCGTCGTAGGCGGACTGGCTGAGATCACCGAAATGCTTCAACTCCCATGCATCCGGAAGCCCGTCACCGTCCGAGTCTTCATCCTCGTAGTCCGCCAAGCCATCTCCATCCGTATCCACCGGCACACCGTTGGTGTCGCAGGCCACATAATGGAAGCCGATGTCCAGGCGGGTGTTCGCTTCCTTGACTTGGTTGGTCTGCGTGGTGAAGTGGTAGAGACCGCGCTCGGCGGCGTTGGTCACACTGCCGGCGTTCACCAGCGGCGAATTGGTCGGCAGGTAGAAGCTCCCCAGCGCCGAGTGCTGCCAGTCGAAGCGGTTAGTCACCAGGACATCGTAGGTTCCTTGCGGCCCGGTGCGGTCCGCTCCCGTGAGAAAGGCGTTGTAGTCGTAATCCACCACCGCCGGGTCGCCTCCAGAGGGATCGCCGGTGCTGATGGCCGTGCCGTCGAACGCGCAATCGCGGATGCTCGTGAACCAGTAGGGCGGGGCTTCCCAGTGAGCGAACGTCAGCGAGCCGCCCCGCACCGTGCAATTGCGCAGATAAAAGACGGGATACTCCGAATCCGCCGTGGCGTGCCAGACGGCCACCCGGTCAAAGAGGCAGTTCGTGTAGGAGTGCAGGCTGTCATAGCCGCCCATCTGGCCACCCCAAAACTCGCAATGCGTAGCCTGCACGACCAGAATCCCCCAGTCGTCCCGAAAGTGCGGCGGCTCGTTGGCCAGCGCGGAGCAGCGCAGAAAACGCGCCTGGATTTGGGGCGCCTCCGCCACACTGGGGTAGGTCCACCCCGTGATGCCGCCGGGGCCATAACCCCCGGTGAGGTCTTGTTCCTGGACGGTATTGCCGCGCACCCAGTAAGTGGGCGCCGTGGCCGTGCCGTCGAACGTGGCTCGTGTATTATCCCTCAAATGAATGCCGTGGCCCGCGTGATACCAACCCGACGAGGTGCGGTGCCATCCTGCTGCGGTTCCGGCGGTGAAGGTTAAGTTAGACTCCGCCGTCACGCCGGCAAAGACATAATCCAGCGGAGCATAGTGGTAGCCCAGGTCCGGTGTGTCGGTGTCGCGCTGCGCCTGCGGATTAAGTGTCGTGTCCGCAGCGAGCGTGACATCCGACAGCACTATGGGCGGATAAGTGGTCCTAGCTTGGAGGAGAGCCAGGACGTTGGTGCTCACATTCGTCACGCCGGCGTTGCGATAGGGGCTCCCATCGGCCAGGTAGTAGTGACCGCCCGCCGCCGCCTGGTAAAGGCCGGTGGCGTCCGGCTGCCAGACCACCGCGTTGGTGGCGAGCGGAGGATTGCTCTGGTTGACCACCCAATTGGTGCCGCGCGTCAGCAGACAGTTGGTCAAGTTGCACGCAGCCAGGCTCGCGCCCAGACTGGTGTTCATGTAGGCGAAATTTTGAAAGCCGTCCGCCGTGACGTTTTCCGCCGTCACCTCGATCAGGCTCACGCTGCCGTTGAGCACGAAGCTCACCTGCGAGAAGAGCACGTTGCGCAGCGTTATTGGCCGCCAGTAAAGGTCAAACGCCCCGCCACACTTCACGAACTGGCAATCTTCCACCGTCACCCCGGAACCCGACAGCACGGCGCAATACGCGTGCATGAACCGAAGTCCGCGCAAGGTTTGATGGCCGACCGTGAACAGATCCAACGACCGCCACAGCGTCGGATTGCCCGTGCTCCCGGGCAGCGTCTCCCCGACCGTGTCGTCGTCCTGGCTCGTGAAGACCGCCATGCGATACGGCGCCGTCTGGCAGACCACGCCTCCGTACGCCTGCACTTTGGCTCCGGCATAGACGGCGGCGTTGTTGGTGTATTTGATCACGGCCCCGCCCTCAATGGTCAGAATGCCGTTCACCGTGTACGGCCCGGTTACGAAATAGGTCGTGTCGCCTTGGAACGTGACGTCGTTAGTGTCTCCCTTCAACTCGAAGTGGTAGTCCAGGACGAAGCCCGCGGCCGGCGGCGTCCACCGGGCCGCCAGCATGGGCGGCTCGCTCGCACTCCGCGCCCTCGGCGGCGCGGGTGGCAGCGGCCGGCGCAGGGACGCGGTTCGTTGGCCCGCCTTCGTGGCCCTTGGGAGCGCCGCGCCTTCCGGCGCAGGCAGCGCTTCCAACCCCTCGGCCACGGCGGGCAGCGGCACTTCTTCGATGAGGAAATCCCGCCCCTCCAGCTTGCGAAACGCCTTAGGCACCGGCACGGCCTCCTCCCGGCCGCCCCGATGCCAGCGGAACGCCTTGCCCCGGCCTATGCGCATCGCCCCGAAATCCACTTCCTCGTCCACCGCCTCCGTGCCGGCGGCACGCCCCACCGGCTCCAACCGGATGACGGGTTGGGGCGGTGCCAGGAACTCCGTGTACACCTGCAGCCGGGTCGTCCGCGGATCCAGCCCGAACTCGGACGGTGCCGGCGGGCGCTCTCGCAAGATGACGTCCTGCTCGAACCCGCCCCGGCTGTAGGTGTAGCGCACGTCCGCTTTGAAGTCGGTGAAGGCATCCTCGTAAATCACCTGGTTGCCGTCCACCGTGCCCACGCACTCTTTCACCTCCGCAAGCAGGACTGACTTGCCGCTGGCCGCGTCGCAGTAACTCAACCCCAGAATGTGACTGCGAGGCGTTTGCCGTCGGGGGTTTCGACGTCAATGGCGCCAGCCGTGGCCAGGTTGCGGGCAAAGATGACCCGGTACTGGCCCTGCCGGGCAATGGCTCCACCGGGGAAGTCCTCAATCACCTCCTTGGATTCCACCCACTCCCCCGACTGCTCGTAGTGCATACCGGTGGCCAGCTCCACAAAGCGGTGCTCCACCTCCCGCACCCGCCCAGAGGGGGTAAGCTCCCGCACGGTGCGTGACCACACCCGCTCATGGGGGCCGCGGGCGATGACCCGCGCCACCTGGTCCGGGGGCGGGGTGGCCAGGGGCGGAGGCGCCTGGGGAACAGCCGTGGCTGCGGCGAGCCAGAACATGGGCAGACTGTAGAGAATGGTTTTCATGGTGAGTTAGTCTTGGAGATACCGAATCTTGACCGGCCCAGGAGGGGCGATGATTAGCTTCAGGCGGGCATCAAAAACGCGCCTGCGGGGCAAACCCACGCCGGCGGCCACAGGGCCAGCGAGTTGGCTCGAGGAATACCCCAACTTCGACCACCTCCACCCAACTGGAGCCGCCGCTGTTTTTATGGGTGACGGCAGCCCGACACCACAGTGCCTTGGAAAACATACATGTATTTTAGTGGGTCACCGCCTTCATTGCAAGTTATTTTCAGAAAAATCAAATGCAGCATAGTTAATGGCCAATTGCACCATCGCTTAGTGTCTCGAAACCCCCGCCCTGCTGAGCCGTGGCCCGCGGGCGTCCGCCTGAACCCCGCCCGGCCCTGGCCGTTGGCTTTGGTGCTGCGCCAGAGGGCGCGCTGATACGCTTCGAGGATGGGGCGCGTGATGTGCGCGGCGCGGTCGAAGCCGTCCGGCTTGGCGGCGTTGCCGCCGCGTTGCGCTTTCGCGCGTCGGCTCAACCACTCGACGGCTTTGGTTCCTTTGGGTGCGGCCATTTCGATTTACGATTTTGGACTCGCTAATTGACTCAACCTACCCCAAGGGCTTGGGGTTGCCACCGCAGAGTTGTTTGTAATGTAAGGCGCTGGGGAAACCACCACTGCCTGCTGCACCAATCGATAAAACAGATTGCCGCGGGAGGCGGATCTTCGCCGATTGAAGCGGAAGGTGAACTCGTCGAGGTAATAGTCCAAGTGTTGGGCGCGGACCGCTCCCTGGTGCGTCCCCAGCAGCCAACGTTTCAGCAAGGCCGCCACCCGATGTACTCGC